>JALSJF010000273.1 GCA_026989505.1 Cyclobacteriaceae bacterium | reverse complement strand
GGCCCCTGTGGTAAGCGTGGCCGATATGCTGCATTATGTGAGTGGGGTGGATGTGCGTACCCGGGGCGCCAATGGCGTGCAGGCCGATGTGGGTATCCGGGGCGGCACCTTCGACCAAACCCTGATTCTGGTCAATGGTATCAGGATATCCGACCCCCAAACCGGCCATCATTCCCTTAATCTGCCGGTTGATTTACGTAATATTGACCGCATAGAAGTCCTCAAAGGGCCGGCTGCCCGGATCTATGGCCAGAATGCCTTTGCCGGGGCGGTGAATATTGTTACCGCCTCCCCGGCCGCCTCTTTTTTAAACGTAGGCACTCAGGCAGGCGACTTCGGCTTATGGGGTGTTAAGGCCTCGGGGGCTATTGTGGCCGGTAAGCAAAGCCATTATATGGCGATTAACTATGACCAATCGGCAGGCTATAAATACAATACCGATTATACAATTTTTAATGCCTTTTATAATGGCCAGGTTAAGGTAGGGCAGGGCGAAGTAAATGTGCTGGCCGGCTTTACCGACCGGGCCTTTGGCGCCAACGGCTTTTATGCCAGCCCTGAGTATACCGAGCAATATGAAAGTATCCAGACCGGGGTGGCGGCTATTGCCTATAAACAGTTTCTGGGAGAAATAAGCCTGGAAGCCCGGCTGTACTACCGGCAGAATGACGATGAATACATTTTCATCCGGGATGATCCTGAATTTTATCAAAACAACCATACCAATAAGACCTTTGGCCTGGAGATAAACACGGTAATTCCGCACCAAAATGCCACCACGGGCCTGGGGGTGGATATTAACCAGGTTACCCTGAACAGCAATAACCTGGGCAACCGGCAGCGGTTGGTTACTTCGTTGTTTGTTGAGCACCGCATGGAATTTTTTGCTAACAAGGTTAATATAACCCCGGGTGCTCAACTGAACTATTATTCTGATTTTAAATTCAATTTTCTTCCCGGCATAGACCTGGGCTATGTGGTGGCCGACAACCTGGTGACTTTTGCCAATATCGGCTACACCTACCGGGTGCCTACGTTTACCGATATGTACTACAGTGACCCGGTGAACCTGGGCAACCCCGACTTGTTGCCCGAATATGCCTGGAACTATGAAATAGGGGTGAAAACCATAAATAACAGGGTATTTACCGGTCAGGCCAGCCTTTTTTACCGGGATGGACGCAATATGATCGACTGGGTCCGTGCTACTGACACGGATCCCTGGCAGCCGGTAAATATTTTATCGCTTACCATGGCCGGACTGGATAGTGATGCGGCCCTCAATCTGGCTGCCATGGTGGCGGGCAAAAACCCGCTGTTGCAAACCCTGGCCGTTAACTATACGTATATCAACGCTACGGCCGGTAGCCCAGACACCGGCCAGTCGCGCTACGCCCTGGAGAACCTGCGGCACCAGTTGCGCTTGAACCTTACCCTGGCCTATGGCAGCAAAGTTACCCATACCCTCTCAGCCGGATATTACAACCGGGTAAACCTAGCTGATTATACTACCGTTGACAGCCGGCTGAGTTATCAAGGTAAGCGCCTGCAGCTATTTGCCGATGTGACCAATATTTTTGATGTTACCTACCAGGAAACTAACCTGGTGATTATGCCCGGGCGCTGGTTTAAGGCGGGGGTTTCGGTGAAAGTGTTTTGATAGCACGGTTAAGTTTTGCTTATTTAAAAAGCAATTGAAGGGGTAACTTAGATTGTCTTTTTAACCCGAAAAATTCCATGATTTTGAACCCGGACCGGGTGCTATAAATACATTACATCCTATTGATTTTCAATAGGATAGAAGACAGCGTATTGTGCCAATACAAAAAAAATCAGGAGATGGTTTGCCTTTTGAGGTTTGTTATGTAATTTTGGTTAACGAAAAGGGTAGGGTTATGAGAAAGATCATCTTTATAGTGCTTATAGTATGCAGTGCTGCCGGCCTTGGTTATGCCCAGGAAAGAGGCGATTGGTACGTAGGCATTGGCGGCACCCTGTTTGGCGGTGGCACTATGTTGGGTATGTATGTTAACCAGCACCTTAATGCGCGCTGGCAGGTAGGGGTGATGCCTTTTGCTCGTATCTATAATTTTAACGATGGTTTTTCCAAAAACACCTCCACCACCCTGGGGCTCAATGTCAATTCCCGGTTTTACCTTGCCCGGGGGAGAACCCTCTTGCCTTATGCTTATACATATGGTGGCTATGGTGAAAGCTACAACACTTTTGAGTACCCAACTTCCATCACGAAAAGTACCGACCGTTTTTTTAATGCTTCGCTGGGCCTGGGCGTACAGGTGCTGCTGGGCGAAGCTGGCTGGTCGGTGGATGCCAATATGGGTTACCTGGGCTATTTTGGCCTGCAGGACACCGGTTCGTTCAATACCTATATTTATTCCATTGGCTTGTTTAAGCGTTTTGGCAAGAAAAGGCAGTAATATCACCTTTTTTGTCAATGCTAACCGCCTGCCTGAATTTCCTTTGCTGTTTTTTCCACTTCGGCCAGTACACGCAATAAATTGCCGCCCCATAGCTTGCCTATTGCCGCTTCTGTGTAACCCCGCCTGACTAATTCTACGGTAACATTCAGGGATTCCGAAGCATCCGACCAGCCTTCAACACCACCGCCCCCGTCAAAATCGCTGCTAATACCCACGTGGTCAATGCCTATTTTATTCACCATATAGTCGATATGATCGACAAAATCAGCCACGTTTACAGCGGGAGGGAAGCCCGGGATAGTATTGGCTTTGGCGTTGGCCAGTTTGTTTACCTTGCCGCGGTTGGCCAGGAAAGCCATTTGGGCAGCTTCGCTAAGCCCGCGGAACTCCTGCCAGCTATACCACTGGATGCCCAGGGAGTCGGCAATAGCAAGGCGCAACGATTTGAGGGCCTCGTTTCGGGCTGCGGCCTTTTCTTTATTGAGGTAGCTGCTGAAAGCTACGGTTTGCACTACTCCGCCATTCTCTTTCATCCAGGCAAGTTGTTCATCATCTAAGTTACGGCTATGGTCGCACAAAGCCCGGGCCGAAGAATGGGAAGCTATCAGCGGGGCCTTGCTCAGCTCAATCATTTGCCGCATGGCTTCTTTTGAAGGATGTGAGACATCTATCATCATACCCCATTTATTCATTTCGGCAATTACCTGCTTGCCCAGTTCGCTGAGCCCGTGGTGCAGCCAGGTGCTGTCCCGCTCCCCGGTATTGCTGTCGCTAAGCTGGCTGTGGCCGTTGTGGGCCAGCGACATATAGCGGCCACCCAGGTCATAGAATTTTTTTACATTGCCAATATCGGTGCCAATGGGGTAGCCGTTTTCAATGCCAATCATGGCGACCAGCTTGCCAGCGGCATGAATTTCCCTGGCTTGCCCTGCGGTAGTGGCCAGGCCGATTTCATCGGGGGCAATTTCTTCTACAAGCCGGTGAATGGCGGTAAATTTATCCATGGCATTTTGGTAAGCTTTGGCGTAGCCGGCTTCGGTCAGGCTGTCCTGGCCGGTATAGACGATCAGCCAGCTTACGTCCAGCCCGCCTTTTTTCATTTTCGGCAGGTTTACCTGAGTGTCAAGGTCCTGGGTGTAGTTGACCGAGTCGGTAAAATTTTTAACGTTGATATCATTATGGGTATCCAGGGTAATTACCCGGGCGTGAATAGCTTTGGCTTTGGCCAGCAGTTCTTCTTCGGATAAGGGTTGATTATCAGGGGTTTGTTTGTTACAGGAAAATACCGTGAGGGTTAGCAGGAACAGGGTTAAGTAGCGCATAGGGTAAATTTTTTGCTTGCCGGTTGTTTTTGGCAGGTTTTACATCATCATTCAAGCCGAAAAATACAATGATTATCGCAATATCACCTGATTAGTTTCATGAATGGTAATTTATTCTTTTGAAAAGAGGGGAGATTGACATTACTATTCCCGGCAATAACCTGTTTTCTTGTTTGTTACAGGCAGAACGGCCAATGGCTTGCAGAAAAACAGCCTTTCTTTTCCCTGTTGGCAGTTTTACCCGGACGGCCATGTATTACATGTTAAGCCAATAGGTGATCTTAAAAATAAGTGAGCGGTTTTTGGAGGTGAAATCGGAAGCATAATAGTTATCGGTATATACAAGATAGATATCGGATACCGGTTTAAAACGCCATTGAAAACGGATATTGGTATTGAAATTGTCAATCTGGTTGTTGTACTGAAATAAGCCGGTAAGGTAAAGTTTTTTGGTAAAGGTGATATCAAGTCGTGGCCCGATGAGTATCAGGTCTTCTGAACTGTGCGGCTCTGGCAGTTTCACACTGTTGTATTGTACATCTATGCCAAAATTACCATAGGGCTGAAAGCGGTAATTGACGTTGCCTCCCAGGCTGTATCTTTGACCATTATAGAACTGTCCGGCAGAGCCCCTGGCGCTAACAAAAAGTGGTTTCCGTTGGTCGGAGCGATAAAAAGTGCTCAAATAACGATACGTATAACCGGTACCTGCCGGCAGGGGTACGCCACCGGTACGGGTGGGGTCAAAATTGTACAGCAAATAGGTGTATTCCTCAACTATATCGATAAAAAAAGTGCTCTGGTCCTGGAAGGAGAGGTTAACCCCGAACTGGAATTTATGATCGAGTTCACGGCCGTTGGCGCCCCATTGCCAGGCTGCGGCAGTTTTAAGGCCAATTTTGTTTACATGATCAGAAACCGGATAAAAGAAGATATCGAGGGTAGGCCTGAAACGCTGGAAGCCCCGCCTCGGCACAAAGCCCACTTCGGCATTAAAATTATTACCGATAATCTGATGACTCAGTGAAGCGATAAAAGCCCGTTTATTATAACTAAGGGTGCTGCCGTAAGAAAAGGAACTGTCAGGGTTATCGGGCGCAAAAGAGTGATGATAATAGGCTTTGCCAATCCATACATTGTCGGCCGAAGCCAGGTTATACTCAAGCCCGGCAACACGGTTATAGCGGAAGCCACCACCTGATTGCTCTGCGTAGGCAAAGTCCTCTTTGTTGACAAAAATTGCGGAAATATTGGAGCGGGCAAATATCTTCTGCTGAATAGCTATAACCGCATAGTTGAGCGAGGGTTGGTTGGCTTCATCTACTTTGCCTGTTTGCATACTCATAACCCCCACCCGCAAGTCGTTGGATATTTTGCCGCTCAGCCGGGCGCCAAAAAGAATGGGCTGGGAGATGTTTTGCCCGGTCAGGGTGTCGCGGGTGATTCCAATTCTGCGGCTAAAGAAGGGGCGGGTATTACGGCCACCAAAATTAGCAAACAGGTCGGCATTTTCCAGGAAGAACTGCCTGCGTTCGGGGAAGAACAACTCAAAGCGCGTAAGGTTGGTAATCTGCCGGTCCACTTCCACTTGTGAAAAGTCGGGGTTGATGGTCAGGTCCAGGTTCAGCGAAGGGCTTACAGCCAGTTTTACATCACCGCCAATACCATAGCCCGCCTCTTGTTTTTTTTCGCCAAGAGCGGGCTCGGCCAGGTTGTTTTGGTAGCCCTTCAGGGTAGTATAAGGGATAATAGCAATATTACTGCCCGGCTTTTTAAGTGGCTCCGCAAACTCTATGGTGCCCATAAAGGCCAGGTTAAAGATGATATTATTACGGGGGATATGGATCCAGGTGGAGCGCTCGTTGTATTTGGTATCGAGGCGGTAGAAATTCATGTTAAAAGCCCTGGTATGGTCTTTGAAACGCAGGGTTTTTAAGGGGATGGCCACTTCGGCTACCCACATGCCATCATAAATTTTGGCTTCTCCGGTCCATTTATTGTCCCAGGAAAGACTATAACTATCGCGCCCCTGGCCGCCATTGGCAATCAGCCCTTCACGCAGCACCCCGTAGGGGTTGATGCCAAAAACAAAGGCATTGGTGTTATCCTGATAGGTGTCAATAATAAAAGAAATACCATCATTGGCCGGGCCACGGTAATCCCGCCTTAACGATGAGGTCTGATATTTACCGGGCAGTTCGTCAAAGCACTTGGCCAACAGGTAGATATTTTTATCATCATAGGTGATGTAAACTTCTGTTTTACCGTCAGACAGGGACGTATCGCTGGGAAAATATTGATGAAAATCTTTTGCCGGCACCGATTCCTGCCAGATGGGTTCATCGGGTAGGCCGTCTATAGTTATTGGGCCGGTGGTTTTTTTTACCAGGATATGTGGCTTCTCCTGGCTATACGCCCGGAAGGTTACCGTAAAGCCAACAATAAAGAACAATACAATGCCAAACCTCATAATTTACTTACGCCAGATAGCGCAAAGCTACCGGGTTAGCCGGGAGCCCTGTGCCATCTTTACATTAACGGTTGTTTTTGTGGGTGACTGTTAGTTTAGCTCACCCATAAGTGTGTCCACAGCCTTTTTTAGTTGCTCGTCAACCCCTTTGGCTTTGCTGTCAGGCCGGTTATCAAGGATAATATCAGGTACTGCAGGTATGTTTTCCATGCTTTTGCCGGTAGCCAGCACATACCAGGCCCGGAAGGGTAAGCGTACTAAGGAACCGTCAATAAGTCTTTGCCCCCCGGTAGAAATAACCGCCCCAAAAGTGGGCATACCTACAAGTTTACCCCGGTTAAGGGTTTTAAAAGCATGTGAAAATATTTCAGCATTAGAGTAGCTATTGGCATTGCACAGGGCGATGGCCGGCTTTACCCAGGCAGATAAAGGTAGTCTTTCACCAAATGGGTAGTTGGCCCTGAATTGTTGATTTTCCTTGTCCAGGTCAGCCGCAGCCCCGCGGGGGATAGTATAGGCATGCTGCCGTACGTTAAGTACCGTCATCAGGTAATCGGTAGTCCAGCCACCCCCGTTAAACCTTACATCAATTACCAACCCTTGCTTGCCATGGCCATTGGCCATTAGCTCCCGTTCAAACTGTTCAAAGCTGGTCCAGTTCATGCCCCGGATATGGATATACCCCAACTTGCCACCGGAATACTGGTTGGTTAGTTTTCTGCGGGCCGCTACCCATTCTTCATACAGCAACGTGCTAAGGCTGCCGGTGGGCCGGATTACCACCTCGCGGCTCTTGCCATTACTGCCGGTTACCTGCAGGATGACTTTTTCGTTTACCTTGTTAACCAACGGGGCATAGAAATTTTCTCCGGAAGATACGGGTTGGCCGTCAATCGCCAGAATAACCTCGCTTACGGAAAGTTTGCTGGCTTCACGTGCGGCCGGGCTCCTGGGGATTACCCGGGTAATTTTCACGCCCTTTTTCAGCGGCAGTATATCAACACCAAGAAGGCCGTTGCGTTCTTTCTGGGTCTTGTGCAGGTCGGCCCCTCTAATGCCCATGTGGCTGGCGTTTAGCTGGCCCAGCATCAGGTTAAACACATAGTAAAAATCGGTTTTGGTAGAGGCTGAGAGAGCCCAT
>JALSJF010000272.1 GCA_026989505.1 Cyclobacteriaceae bacterium | reverse complement strand
TTGGCCAGGGTTTGTGTGTGAAAATCTATCATTTGCCGGTATAAAAGGCCACAAATATAACGAGGTTACGGTTATCGTGCCGTTGGCGTTCAATATCCGCTTGCACAGTAGTGAAAAGTTAACCCGCAAGGCAATTGTTCCTTGCGGATAAAATTACGATTTGCCTGTTATACCTGATAAAGATCAGCAAAATACTGCCGGAATACTAATTACTTTGTTGCCGTATGCGGAGGGGGAACTCCCGGGCAAAACGCAAGGTATGGCAACAGACAGGAAAATCACCTTTACGGATGGCTCGGCTCTTATCACGGAAGCCCTGGTGCGCTCGGGGGCCGATATGTTTATTGGCTACCCCATAACACCATCAAACCGGTTTTATGCCTACGGCCAAAAGCGCTTCCCGGTTTTTTATCCGGCACCTGATGAAATATCGGTTTTGCAATGGATGTCGGGGGCTGCGGCTGCCGGTAAGCTGCCGGTTACGGCTACGGCCTTCCCCGGTCTGGCGTTGATGACCGAAACCCTCAATATGGCCTACGTCATGGAACTGCCGATGGTGCTGGTCATCACCCAGCGGCTGGGGCCCAGCACGGGTTCGGCCACTGTAGGTGCCCAGGGCGACCTGGCGCTGCTCAACGGTATCATCCCGGGTTTTCCGCTGCCTACCTTTTGCCCGGCAGGTTTTGCAGATTGCTGGACCCTGGCCCATAAGGCTGTTCATACCGCAGTTAACCTGCGCACCCCGGTTGTTTTGCTTACTTCCAAAGAAATGGTTATGACCAGCCGTAGCTTCGATTTAAACAAATTGCCGGAAATGGGGCCGGTAGCCCGGCCAAAACCGAAAACAGGGAAAGGGTACCAACCCTATAAAGCCGGGGATGCTGGCGTGGCCCCGTTTTTACCCGTGGGCAATAGCCGGCACCAGGTACGGCTAACGGCATCTATGCACAACCGGGCGGGCCGGATTGTGAAAAATGAAGAATCATTGGCGGTAACGCGCAACCTGGCGGCAAAAATAAATTCGCATGCTGCGGAGTTGGCGGAGTATGCGCATATAACCACCCCGGGGGCCAGGAAGCTTCTCGTTTCCTATGGTGTTTCGGCCCTGGCCGCCCGCGATGCCAGGGCCGCGCTGGCAGCCCGGGGTGAGAAGGTCTCGTTGCTGATTATCAAAACGCTTATCCCCCTGGCCACGGAAATATTTGCCCTGATTGATACCTATGAGGAAGTGTTTTTTGTTGAGGAAAACCTCAACGGGCAACTGCAGGAAATAATGTTCGGGAAGCGGCCGCCTGATAAGATCAAGCGGATCTGCAAGTTGGGCAGTATGATTGCCCCCGCAGAAATCGTCAACCCGTTAGCAGCACAATAATGACAGCAGAGCTATTATCCGGCACCAAATTCCCTTTTTGCCCCGGCTGCGGGCACGGCCCTACTGTGAAGAATATTGCCAAAGCCCTTACCGCCTGCGGTTACCGCCCCCTGGATGTGGTGCTGGTAAGCGATATCGGCTGCTGCGGTTTGGTTGACCCGTTGTTTGCCACCCATACCCTGCATGGGTTGCACGGACGTTCCCCGGCCCTCGCTACGGGCGTGGTTATGGGGCTCAACAACCCGGGCAAAAAGGTGGTTGCCATCCAGGGCGATGGCGGGGCCACCATTGGTTTACAGCATCTGCTTGAAGCTGCCCGCAGAAATACCAACATGACCCTGATTGTTACCAATAACCTGATTTACGGCATGACCGGAGGACAGGTAAGCGGGCTTTCCACCAATGAATTCAAGGACGAAAACCATATTGCCGATGAAGCCCCGCCCTTTGATGTCTGTCAGTTGGCGCACCAGGCCGGGGCGGCCTATGTAGCCCGGGTAAATACCCCCAAAAGTATTACCGAAAAGCTGATAGAAGCGTTTGCTACCCCCGGGTTCTCCCTGGTAGAAATTGCGAGCCTTTGCCAGCCGTACGGGGCTAAAAAGATGGCACAGTTGCGGGCCTGGTCGCGGGAGGAGGTAGTGCTGCGGCAGGCTGGCCCGGTAGCGGCCCTGAAGGTACGGGAAACGGAAACCTTACTGCCTGAAAGCCGGGTGCTGCCGGCAATGTTCAGTGCCGGGGTGCCCGGCCGGATAGGTGTTATGCTGGCCGGCTCGGCCGGGGGCGGGGTGCAGTCGGCAGCTAAGCTCCTGGCCAAGGCCGGTATCCTTGCCGGCCTGGCGGCAACCATGAAAGGTGAGTACCCGATTACCGTGGGTACCGGTTTTTCGGTGGCCGAGGTAATATTGTCGAATAATGAAATTAATTACACCGGCCTTGAAAACCCGGACGTAGTGATTGTTGTTACCAACGATGGCTTGCTGAAGGCCAGGCCACGGATGGGTGCCCAAGCGCGTATCTATCTGGATTCACAAGTAGATAAGCCCACGGATTTAACCGCAGAAGTGTTCGACTTCCATAAAGTAGCCGGTAAAAAGGGGGCCGCCCTGGCGGCAATTGCCCACTGGCTGGCGGTTTCGGGCTTACTGCCGGCAGCGGCCCTGCGGACAGCCGCAAGTAAGCATAAATATGGTGCCGAGTTCCTGAAAATTATTGCTGCCGCTACTGAATTGGCTGTTGTTCAGCAAGAGCCCCGGATGCGATAACGTTGCCTGTGATTTGTGCCCCCCCGGGTTTAGCCCGGATTATTCACGATTTCGTGAATAATGACGTAAGTTTCAGGTCGGGCATAGACGTTCTCTTCTAAATAAAAGCGGCCCGAAAGTATTTTACTTTCAAGCCGTTATTTAATTACGCTGACCTTTCAATAGCCGTGTCGCCCGCTATTGCTGTGATACCGTATCCGTGGTTCGGGCGTTATGCATCTACATAAATTGCTTTTCCGGTTTCCTGGCCTTCCAAGCCTCGTACATACGCACGGGCAACTGCCATTGCCGGTGGGCAGTTGCTGCCGTCCATTCCCATAGCTTCTGCGGTCTCTTTGACAAATGGCGGGTGCACCACCAAAACCCTGCGCCCTTCGGTCAATTCCAAAGCAAGTGCTTTAACAAATCCTTCCAAGGCCGCATTTACCATAGCAATGTTGGTCGTTTCAGGCCAGGGGTTGTGCGCAAAAATACCTCCGGTAAGGATCATAGCTCCATTGGGTTTCAGTGCATCCAATGCTTTTCGGCAAATATTTACCTGCCCCATCAACTTGCTGTTTAGGCCGATGTTAATTTGCTCGTCTGTGAGATTGGAAAACGCCCCAAAACTGGCATCTCCTGCCGCGCAAATTATGGCATCCAGGTCTTTTCTGCCAGCAAAAAAATTGGCTATGGATTCTTTGTTCTCAATATTAATGGATGGGGTTGACTTTCTGGATGTTGCTATCACATCATAGCCTTTATCACGAAGCCTTTGATTAACAGCTTTTCCTATTGTGCCTGTGGCACCGATTAATACTACTTTTTTCACACGTGTTTTTTTATTGTTGCAGAAATGAGATCCCGTAGTTGCCGCATATTTCTGCCACCTTTTCAAAATCGGGTGGCCCGGGAGGTAGCGCGGCTAGTTCTTTAAACATTACTTCAATCCCGGCAGGGAAAGCACTCGTTATCATCCTGGCTTTTTCTGTTCCCACCACTTTCCAGGAATGGGGGATGTTTTTAGGCGCAAAAGCGGTATCCCCGGCTTCTAAAACGGTAGCTTTGCCATCTACTGTGATTTCAACCTGGCCGCTAATAACCCTGAAAATCTCGTCTTCCCTGGTGTGGACGTGCGGAGGAATGCCAACACCCGGTTCTACATCATCAACCCATTCCACGATTTGATTACTCGTTTCAGCACCTACAAGTTTGTGGGTTTGCATGTCACCGATAACATTCAGAACTTCCCCCTCTTTGTCCTTAATGATTTTAGGATTGAGATTGCCCACCGGTTTTGTTTTTTTAACCAGTTGCTTACTGTTGGCTATTCCGGGAACCAAGGCAAGTAAAAGGCCTAATCCTGATGTTTGGATAAAATTTTTTCTGTCCATAGCTTACTCATTTAATGTTTGGACAAAGGTATTGGTGAATTACGCTTAGGATGTTGTGAAAAATACAGTAATCCTTTAGAATTTTGGAGCCGTCAACTCTTGCGTAGCTGCGAGGGGCTGTAACCGGTATGTTTTTTGATGAAATAGCTGAAATAATCAGGAGAAGAAAAGCCTAAGGTGTACCCTACTTCTTTAATGGTTTTGTCCGTGAATTTCAAGTCATGGCGGGAACGCATAACCAGTTGTTCAACGATAAGGTGTTTGGCTTTTACGCCCAAAACACCCTTTACGCATTCATTTAAGTATTTGTCCGATACATTGAGGAGGTTAGCATAATATCCAACTTCGTGATATTGCGTTATGTAGCGGTTAATGCTTTTTTTAAATTTATATACTAAAGTTGATTTTGCATTGTTGTCGGTAATGACCGATTTGATATTACACTGTCCGTCACAATAAACAAAAAAGGTTTTGAGCAGGGCAAGTATAGCCTCTTCCCGGTGTTTCAGGTTGGTGCTAAGCAGTTCGTCCAGCATCTCAAGAATAGCTTGGATGCGTGTTTCGATACCCGGGGAAAGGTTTATTTTGGGTATTTCATGGGCACTAAAAAGACGGACCTCGGTAATGTGGAGGTTTTTGAAAGTGGGGTGATTTAACACTTGTTTTGGGATTGACAGCACGTATCCTGATGATGTGGACGTATCTTTTTTTAAGATTTTCCAGTTAAACGCGGGGTTTAAGAAAAAGACGGCATTTGATACGTTTTTGTAAAGGGTTTTATTTATTTCTATGCCCTCCACTTCATTCTGAACCCAGCAAACAGCATAAGAGGTATCGTTGGGCTGACAGGTTGTTTTGCTGAGAATACGTGATATTTTTATGGCTTGTTCCATATTGGGCAGGGTGTGGTTTTTTATTTTTGATACTAACGACTACAGCTATGCGTAGTGCGGGATTTTGAAACTTTGCTTTAGTGTTGCTGAATTATTAAACTCTCTAATTTTATCTTCTGTGTATTTCCAACGACTTGGAAAACCTTCTTCATATACATCATTTGCACCAAATTCAACAAAAAATTCAACAAGCTCATGACCTTTTTTATAAGGCAATATTCCATTGTCACCACATAATGTTTTACCTAAGAATTTTATAGTACGTTCGGTTATTTTCATATTTCTTCTTCATTACTTGTTAATAATTGTACTGTTTTGTACCAATAATAAAAGCCTGATTTGTCTGGTTGTCTTTTTAGTCGGTTCAAGAAATTCCAGTTTTGATTTTCAATGGTTATATCCTTTATATTTTGTCCTTTGTAATATTCTAGTGGAGATAGTTCTTTGTGCAATATTTTAGCTGATAAATAGGCAATACGTGCAGCAGCAGGAATTGCATCATCAATTCTAAAATTACCAACCATTAAGAAGCCTGTACCAAAAGCCCTGATTCCTTTTTGAAGCTCAACCAATTTTGATTTTTCATCAGCAGTTCCGCTACCTCTTTTAGCTAAAATCATACAGGTATCAATAGTGTCTTGTAACACTTTCTCTGGCGTTAAATCTGATGTTTCAGTCTTGCGATACTCAATTTCTTGTATTGCAAAAGCTTCAAAACTTTGAGCTACAATTTCCATGTTTTCTATTTTTTCGAAGAGTTTGCTTAAATCGAATAACTGTTTGCAAATCTCCATTGAAAATGGTTGATTATCTTTTCCTTTAAAATATGGAATTCCAATTGTGTTTGGAGCAAAAGCAGTAAGCTTGTCACCAGTAATTGCATCAATAGTTGGCATTGCAACCACTGTTTTAGTATCAGTTTCAATCCATTTTGTTTGAATTTGTTTTTCAGTTATTGCAGGATATATGGAGTCTTCTATCAAAATATCTAACAGTATCGTTCCTGAGTATTTTCCTTTCGTTACAGAATCAAAAGCAAAAGAATAATGTGCTTTTGGGACTCCTTCTTTATAACTGCGATGTTCATCTAGTTCAACTGATTTGAAATTAGATGAATCAACAACTTTGTTCAATATTTTTTCTAGGGTCTCTCTGTCGGTGTTACAAATGATATCAATATCTATAGAAAATCTATTTCCTTCTTCCAATAAAAGCACCAGACTAGAACCACCTTTGAAAATAAAGTCTAGTCCATTGGATTTAATACGTTCCAGTAAATGCAACGCATAAATCATTTTTTCTAGAATGGCTTTATCTATTCGCCTGTGTGCTGTTTGCTTTTTAAAAACATCTAACCACTTATCCGTAAAGCAATGTTCTTTTATCATTCGATTATATCTTTTACTAAGTGGTACATGTTGTTGGTCATAAACTGCTTAATGTCTTGTTCTCTTTCTCTGCGTTTAGCATAGCTAAATAATTTGGTATAATTAAGGGGGTAGTTTTTTAAAGCATTTTCATACACGTGAATCAATTCTGCACCTTGGTAAAAATAAAATAGCTTGTTTTCTGTAAAAAGGTCAACAAGTATTTTTTCAAGTAGGGGAGTGTAGAATTTAATTTTCTTTTCTGTCCTTTTTGAAATTGGTGACCTAGTAATTAGTTTTTTTATAATAACAGGATTTTGACTCTCTGAGATATAAAAGTCAATTGCTTTTTCATCTGGATTTAGATAGAAGTCGAATCGAAAAGAATCTTTCAGTTCATAATAGAGTGATTCAACAAAGTCTTTTTCAATTTCAATGATAATTAACTTTTTGCCTGATTGATGCTGTGCAAATTCATTTATCCAATCAGTATCCCAAATACAATGTTTTACATCTTCAAAACGCTCAGAAATTACTTTAGCGAGTTTTAAAACCTCTCCAGATATTTCAGGTTTGTACTTTGGTTTGTACGAAATGGTGTAATAACCTCTTTTTATTGATTTAATGATGTTTTTATTCTTAAGGTCATATATTCTCCAACCAAAGGTGCCTTCTTTTAGGTCTGGTTCAAAATATCTAAAAAAGTCAAATAGCTCCTCTCTTGAGAAAGCATCTCTGTCTTTAAATTCTGCTATGAGCCTATTTTCAATGATTTTCGGCATTTTAAATCTAATTTTTGCCAAAGATAGCAATAATTGGCGAATATTAGAAATCAAAATAACGCCAGTATATAAAATAACTGGCAAATATTTGAAATAATTATCAGGAGTGTTGGGTGAATTTTAGCTCTTTTGTTTTTTAGGCTTGGCTTTGTGTGTCGGCAAAAACCAAATGTGCTAAAATGTGCGGTGGGTTTTTTTTACATGGCGTGCAACGGTTTGCATAAAAAATGTAGGGCTTTAGGAACGCTAATTTGTCCCACGAAAATAAGGTTTGTTGAGAACACGAAACCCTCTGAAACTCTTGTCAGCCCTATATTTTTTATGCT
>JALSJF010000271.1 GCA_026989505.1 Cyclobacteriaceae bacterium | reverse complement strand
ATATTGGTATTTTTCACCAAAAAAGAATTTCAAGTCTTGACAGTTTAAGCTTGACAAAGGTTTTAAGAAGAAAGAATCCATACCTTTTTAAAGCAAAGTATGTTTTAACAGCAGAACAGATTGTTAAAGGATTGGTTGACGCTCATATTTCTTCAAATGAGGAAACAATCTTTGGCGATTGGTTAGAAGGTCTTGCAATATTTATCAATAGTAAAGTTTATGGAGGGAAGAAGTCTGGTATTGTTGGTGTTGATTTAGAATTTGATAACCGTGAAAGAAGATACATTGTTAATATAAAATCCGGGCCAAATTGGGGCAATAGTAGCCAGATTTCTAAGATGATTTCAGATTTTAAAACTGCCAAAAAGACATTAAGAACAAGCAACTCACAACTTAATATAGTAGCGGTAAATGGTTGTTGCTATGGGCGAGACAGCAGCCCGGATAAAGGCGACTATTATAAATATTGTGGTCAAAAGTTCTGGGAGTTTATTTCTGGTAATGCGGATTTGTACACTGAAATTATTGAACCTCTGGGACATAACGCCAGGCAAAGAAATGAGGAGTTTATAGAATCATATTCCCAAAGGATAAATAAATTCACCAGAGAATTTGGTAACGATTTTTGTGACGCTAAAGGAAAAATTGATTGGGTGAAATTAGTAAAGTTCAATTCGTCAGAGACAATTGTGCCGAAGATGAATAAATAAAGTGTTCTGGGGAATTCTACTCCCCGGCCCTGGCAAGCAACAGGTTAAACGCCAGGGCCTTGCCCCGGCTGAATTCGTCAACCTCAAGTTCTTCGTAAATACCGGCATCAAACTGCCGGGCTGTTTTTCTGATTTCCCCGCTCGGTAAAATGATCAACTCCAGCCCCATCAGGGTGCCCGGGTCAATACGCACCAGAATAGTAGCCTCCGGCAGCTCTTTTTTATAGTATTGGTAGATTACCTGTGCCATCAACACAAAAATAGCCCTACACTACCAACTCTATCCACAATTTTACCCATTAGCCCGAAAATCATTTGTTTTTTGCTTAATATTGGCTAATATGCGTAATCTAAAGTGATAATAAGTATGGGAAAAGGAGATAAGAAAACCAGGAAAGGAAAAATTATTAACGGTACCTACGGTGTACGCAGGCCAAGGAAGGCCAAAAAGTTGCAGACGGAACTTACTGCCGGCAAAAAGGCTACGGCAACGGCCAAACCAAAAGCTGAAGCAACGGCTGCCAAACCCCCTAAGCCCAAGGCCACCAGGGCCAAAGCAGCCAAAAAGGAGTAGGCTGGCCAGACTAAAATGGAAAAATACGATCTATGTGTAATTGGTGCCGGCCCCTCAGGCTATGCGGCCGCTATGCGGGCCGTTGATTTTGGTAAAAAAGTACTGCTCATCGAAAAAGGCGAGTTGGGCGGTGCCGGGGTAACCAACGGGGCCTTGTCTTCTAAAACCTGGTGGGAACTGGCCCGCAATGTCGATGCCCTCTACAGGCATAAATCACGCTATAACCTGAGCACCCCGGAAATTAATTTTAATGAGCTTAAAGACCAGGTAGCCGCAGCCGTGCAGGAGCGGAAAGATATGCTCTTCTCACATCTGCAAAAACTGCATGGCGGCAACGGGGCCCAAGCCAAGCCAGTTACCTTCATCAGGGGGCGGGCCTACCTTAAATCGCCCCACCAGGTGGAAATAACCACCGGCAGTAAAGTGTTGACTATAGAAACCGCGTACATTGTCCTTGCTACCGGCAGCCGTCCGCGAAAATTGCCCGGTATTCCCATTGACGAACATATCATCATGACCAGCGATGGCATCGCTAACCTCAAAGAGTTTCCCAAAAGTATGGTTATTCTGGGCGCGGGGGTAATCGGTTGCGAATTTGCCACTATCTTCTCTTCGATGAAGTGCACGAAAGTCAACCTTATCGATAAGGGCGACCGCATCCTGCCGTTTGAAGATGAAGATGTGGTAAAAGTGATCGAACAGAATATGGAGGCCCACGATATCCTCATCCACCGCAACGCACGCATGGTCCGTATGGAGATTGTTGATGGTGAGGTTGAATATGAACTGGCCTATACCGATGGCCGCAAGGAAGTGTTTCATGTTGAAAAAGCCCTGGTATCGGTGGGCCGGGTGCCTAACTATGAAAACCTCGGCCTGGAGGAAGTAGGGGTGGAGATGGACAACCGCGGTATTATTGATGATGATACCCAGACCAGTGTGCCCAATATCTATGCCGTGGGCGATATTACGGCCGACATTGCCCTGGTAAATGTAGGTGAGTTGGAAGGACGTTATGCCGTGGAACGCATTTTTGGTACCCCCGCCCGCAAGCTGGTGTATGAAAATATTTCCACCATCATGTTCCTCAACCCCGAAGTAGCCGGGGTGGGGCTCAATGAAATCCAGGCCCGGCAAAAAGGCATCGATTACAAACTGGCCAGGGTTGACTACCAGGTAATCCCGCGGGCTATCGCCCAACGCAACACCCAGGGTTTTGTTAAAATGCTCGTCACCAACGATGAAGCCATGAAAATCATCGGCCTGCGCGTGGTGGGCGAACATGCCTCCAGCGCCATGCAGGCCATCGCCCTGCTCATTTCCATGGACAAAGGTATCGAAGAAATAGCCGAATGTGTTCACCCGCACCCTTCCATCCCCGAAGGTATCCAGGAGTGCGTTCGCCTCTTCCTCGGCAAATCCACCTTTAAACCGTATGCCCTCAACGATTTGCTCCACCTCAAAGCCCACAATGGTAACGGCCAGCAGTAAATATGGCCGTGGCTTTGGCTGGTTTATGCTGATGCTCATCCTGCCTTTGCTGTTACCGGGGTGCACCGCCACCGGTGACCAGGCAGAGGCGGATTATATAGCCGCCATTAAGCGCTGGCAGCAGTTGCGCATCGATTCGTTAAAGGGCCCCACCGGTTTCCTTAACCTGGCGGGTTTGTACTGGCTGACAGATGAGGTCAGTACCATCGGGGCCGATAGCAGCAACACCTTTGTTTTCCCTGTAAAGGCGGCACCTTATCTGGGCACGGTCATCCTGGGGAACGATTCGGTGTGGTTTGTGCCTGAACTGCCCGGGCAGGTAAAAATTGCCGGGGGTATAACGGCCGATACCGCCCTGGTGTATACCGGCAGCGGGCTTAAGCGTACCATGAGCTTTGGCGATTTGCATTGGTTTATTATCAAGCGGGGGATAGAATACGGCATCCGGCTGAAAGATTATAACCATCCCCTGCTAACTACCTTTAACCATATTGCAACCTACCCCATTGACCCAAAATGGCGGGTAAAAGCTACCTATGAACCCTACCACCCGCCTAAAACAGTAGTGGTGCATAACCAGGTGGGTATGCACCTGGAGCAGCCCGTGCCCGGGGCCTTACATTTTACCCTGAAGGGAAAACCCTATACACTGGAGCCGGTGGGCCATGCCGGTGATGAAGAATATTTTGTCATGATCTATGATCAGACCAGCGGCCATGAAACCTATGGCAGCGGCCGTTACCTCTACGTACCCCGGCCCGATGAAAAGGGTGTTACCTATATCGATTTCAACAAAGCTTTTAACCCGCCCTGTGCTTTTACCCAATTTGCCACCTGTCTTTTTCCGCATGAAGCCAACCGCTTGCCGCTAAAGATCGAGGCTGGCGAGAAGTATGCCGGCCATCATTAGCTCTGTCATCCCGGCCAATTTTTTTCAGAGGGGCAGGGGATAGCCAAAATTTCACACCCGTCCACCCGTATCTTCTGCAGGAGACACGGGCGCAGCAAGATTTATCCTGTTTTCCCTGCGTAAAACCTATTTTTTGCCGATTTTTGCCCCGGTAGAACAATAAAAATTTTGTCGATATGAAACGGATTTATTTGTTACCTGTGCTGGCTTTGGCCATAGCTTGTACCAACAGTGATAATACGGCCGGTGCGTATGCCGATTTACCTGCCAGTGCCGTAAAAGAACCCTATGATGATGGCACGGGGGTAGTACGGGTGTCGGTTTATGATGCAAATAATGCTATTTTGGAGCAAGGGGATTATGTCAATGGGCTGCGGCAAGGTGTCTATACTGTTTATCACCCCAATGGCTATATTGAGTCAACCACGGCCTATGTGAACGGTAAAAAAGAGGGGCTGTATATGCTACTTGACAACCGGGGGCAATTACTGGAATCAGGAAACTATCACGATGGGTTGCTGGAAGGAAAATATACCGTGTATAACCGTTCGCGGCTGAAAGAAACCCGGCACTACCACCAGGGTAAGCTGCATGGCGCCCGCGAAAAATTCTATGCCAATGGTACCACGGTGATGGAGCGCACCAACTATGTTGACGGCCTGCTTGATGGCGTGGCCCGTTGGTACGACCAGCAGGGGAACCTCACGATTGAATATGTGTATAAAAACGGGGAACTGGTAGAAGACAAAACCCCGATTAAGCAAGAGGGCGGGAGTAAATAGCCCGGGCCTGCATTCAATACACCACGCTGGCAGCCAGCGCCTGTATCTTCTCAAGTGCTGCGGGGATACTGGCTTTGACTTCCGGGCTTAGCGCCATGGTCATCGGGCGGATTTCCTTTATGGAGATGGTGATCAGGTACATCTCCGGTACCTTGCCCAGCAAATACACGGCCTCAATCATATCTTTCAGGCCTACGTCATGCACACTCAGGGCAGAGGGAAAATCGGAGGCAAAGCGGGGTTTGGTTACCGTAACCGTACCGGGAGGTTTGCCGTCCATGGTGGCATCCACGAAGATGATCACCGGATATTCATCAAAATAATTCATTAACAGGAAGCCCCCCGTGCCACCATCTAGTACATCGAGGTAGCCGGGGCGCTTCATGCCTTCCAGTTGCTGGGCAATGTGCACGCCAATGCCTTCATCGCCCATCAGGTAGTTGCCTACGCCCATCACCAGGATATCGCCCTGCTGGCGGCCGTAAACAATTTCCTGTTTAGCTACGGTTTTAGGCATGGGGCCGGTTAATCTTTTTTCACCCTTTCTTTCCTGATGAATTTATAGCCGCCAAACATCGAGGAAACCTCGCCCCGCCCTTCAAGCCAGTCGTGGTACAGCACCAGGTAGATATGGATGACACTGAATATCACGATCAGCCACATGACGATATGGTGTACCAACCGGGCGGCCGCATCGCCCCCCAGCATAGGCACCACCCAGGCAAACAGCTTGGGCAGCCACCAGGTGGCGTTGTCGGCATACAGGCCAAAGCCGGTAAAGATCTGAATGGCCATCAGGATAAATAACCCGGAGTAAGCCATGGCCGCCAGGGCGTTATGGCCTACGGCAATTTCCCTGAAATCGGAGTTTTTAGGATTCATTAACAAGATGTCGTGTTTTATTACATGCCCCAGGTTATGCAGGCCTTTTTTGGTATAAGGGAAGAAAACCCGCCAGTTAGCGTACTTGTTGCCCAGAAAAGCCCAGCATAACCTGTACACCATGCCCAGGGTAAAGATGTAGGCTGCCGCAAAGTGAACAAACCGGGTGATGCCAAACCAGTAGCGGTTGGTTGCTTCCGCCCCCGACATAATGGCCGGAGGATTGGCAATGATTACCCCGGTTACCGCCAATGCCAGTAGTGAGAATGCATTTATCCAGTGGAAAGCCCTCACAGGCCCTTCCCAAACGTATATCCGCTTAAATGTATGAATTCCTGTTGTTTCCATAATGATGCATTTACGTGGTTAAACCGTACAAGCCGTGGTGTTCTGCACCTGGGCGATATGCTTGCCGTGTTCATCGTACAGGTGTACGGCACAGGCCAGACAAGGGTCAAACGAATGAATCGTGCGGATGATCTCCAGGGGCAATTCCGGATCGGCCACCGGAGTGTCTATCAGGCAGGCTTCATAAGCCGACATCTGGCCGCTGGGGTCACGCGGTGAGGCGTTCCAGGTAGAAGGTACCACCTGCTGGTAGTTGGCTACCTTGCCCTCTTTGATCTTCACCCAGTGGGCCAGGCCGCCACGGGGGGCCTCCATATAACCAACCCCTTTGCATTCTTTCGGCCAGGTAGATGGAGCAAGCTTTTCGGCATTGGCCATACGGGAATCCCCGTTCTTGATATTGGTTAGCAACTGGTTATAAAACTCCATCGTCCAGCCGGCTACAATCTTGGTTTCCAGGCCGCGGGCGGCCGTTCTGCCGAGGGTAGAGAACAAGGCGGTAACCGGCACATCTAAGTAAGCCAAAGCCCCGTCAACAGCTTCTTTAAACTCCTCGCGGCCACTGGCATAGCCCACCAGCACCCGGGCCAGCGGCCCTACTTCCATAGGCTTGCCTTTCCAGCGCGGGGTTTTAATGAAACTATACTTCTGGTCAACATCCAAGTGCTCATAAGGCGGTTGCGGACCGGAATAATTAATCTTGGTTTCGCCATCCCAGGGGTGCAGCCCGGTGTCGTTACCACCGGCATAATCATACCACGATTTATTTACATATTCCACAATCTCGGTGCTGTCGCGATGGTCAATCGGGTGGATTTCCGAAATATCACGGTTTAGGATGACCCCGCTCGGGAACTTAAAACCGGCCTTGTCATGATAGCCGTTGGTGGGGAAATCGCCATAGGCCATATAATTGCCAAAGCCCTGGCCGATGGCGCCCCAGTCTTTATAAAACGAGGCTATGGCCAGCAGGTCAGGGATATACACCTGCTCCACAAACCGCTTTCCTTCTTCCAGCAGGTGGCCTACGTACGCCAGCCGCTCGGCATTGATACCGCCCGGGTCATCGGTGTTGATAGCGCAGGCCATGCCGCCCACCAGGTAATTAGGGTGCGGGTTTTTGCCGCCAAAGATGGTGTGTACTTTCACTATTTCCTTCTGCCACTCCAACGCTTCTAAGTAGTGGGCTACCGCCAGCAGGTTCACCGCAGGCGGCAGTTTCATTTGCGGGTGGCCCCAATAGCCATTGGCAAATATGCCCAGTTGGCCACTGTCCACAAATTTCTTGATGCGCTTCTGTACATCCGAGAAATAACCTACGGAACTCTTCGGCCAGTGGGAAATGCTCTGGGCGATCTTTGCCGTCTCTGCCGGGTCGGCACTTAGCACCGAAACCACATCTACCCAGTCGAGGGCGTGCAGGTGGTAAAAGTGCACGACATGGTCGTGCATGTACAGGGCGCCTTCCATAATATTACGCACCAGTTCGGCATTGGGGGGAATAACAATACCCAGGGCATCTTCTACAGCCCTTACCGAGGTGAGGGCGTGTACTGTGGTACATACGCCACAGGTACGTTGCACAAAAGCCCATACATCCCGCGGATCACGGCCTTTAACAATTTCTTCAATACCCCGCACCATGGTCGAGGAGCTGTAGGCATCAACTATTTTACCATCTTTTATTTCTGCTTCTATTCTTAAGTGACCTTCAATACGGGTGATGGGGTCAACTACTATTCTTTCAGCCATTTTATTTCAGGTTAAGGGGTTATCAAATATTACGTTCTACATTTTTTTCTACATCTTTGCCGGCTTCTACCCGCTTTTTCAGCTCTTTGCGCTTCTGAATGTTGGCGGCCACGGCATGGGCAACCACGCCTGCACCAACCACACCGGTAGCAATAGCGCCAACCTTGTCGGCTGTTTCTTCTATGCCAAAGCCGGGCACGTTGGTAAGCCTTTCATAAAAGGGCCCGTTGTCCCAGAAGTTGTCTTCGCTGCAGCCAATACATCCGTGGCCCGACTGGATAGGGTAACTAACCCCATTGTTCCATTTTATGGTACCGCAGGCATTGTAGGTCATTGGCCCACGGCAACCTACTTTATACAGGCAATAGCCTTTTTTGGCATTTTCATCGTCAAAACTCTCCACAAACAGACCGGCATCATAGTAAGGCCTGCGGTAGCAACTGTCGTGCACGCGCTTGGCATAAAAAGCTTTCGGCCGGCCCTGACTGTCAAGTTCGGGCAACTTGCCAAAGGCAATTACATGAACAATCACCCCGGCCATTACCTCTCCGATAGGCGGGCAGCCCGGCACTCTGATGATGGGCTTGTCTTTAATTATTTTGTGGATCGGGGTTGCCTCGGTAGGGTTGGGCCTGGCGCTTTGCACGCAGCCGTTGGAGGCGCAACTGCCCCAGGCAATAATGGCTTTGGCCCCGGCAGCCGATTCCCTGAGCTGGTCGATAGCGCTGCGGCCGGCTATGCAACAGAGGTTGCCGTCAGCCCCCATGGGCACCGAACCCTCTACGGCCAGGATGTATTCCCCTTTAAAGTTTTCCATAGTGGCCTTTTTGGCGGCTTCGGCCTGGTGCCCGGAGGCTGCCATCAGGGTCATCGTGTAGTCGAGCGATACCTTGTCTAACAGGATATCGGCCACAATGGGGTGGTCGGTGCGGATGAACGACTCGCTGCAACAGGTGCACTCCTGGAAGTGTTCCCAGATTATCGGTAACCTGGGGGTTGTTTTAAGGGCTTTGTCTATCTGGCCGATGGCCGATGACTCCAGCCCCAGATAAGCGGCCATAAAAGCCGTGAACTTCATAAAGTCCCTGCGGGAAAACCCGTTCGCAATAATACTTTCGTAATAGGTCTGGCGTTTTTCTGTGGTTTCAATCATGGGTGAAAAAAGGTATATTATCGATAGTTGGTATTATCCAAAGACAATTCTTCAATATACCTAACACACCATAGAATCAGCGGAATTTAGCTGCATATTAAAATATAATTTGTTGTTAAAAGATGATCTACATCAGGAAAATGAAAAAATATTCTTTCTAAATTACCGCGGGTTTTCAACCCGGGCTTACGGAGGCCCTTGATGACTTGCCGGATTACAAGTCAAAAAAAGAAAACACGGGAAAGGATGCATGAATTATCAATAGCCCTGGGCATAGTGAGGATAGCCGAGGATGAGAGCCGGAAAGCCCGGGCCAACCGGGTTACCGCCATCGAACTGGAAATAGGCACGATGGCCGGCATAGAAATGGCTGCGCTCGATTTTGCCTGGCCGGTAGCGGTAAAGGATACGGTATTGGAGCATGCCGCCCGGCAAATCGACCTTGTACCGGCCCGGGCCCGCTGCCTGGAATGTGCTACCGAGTATGCTATTGCGCATTCTTTTGATGCCTGCCCGGAGTGCAGAAGCTATTTTAAGGATATTTTTCAGGGCAAAGAACTACGGGTAAAAGCCCTGCAAATTGAATAAACAAAACCTATAACCAGGAACCCGAAACTTTGAGCCAGGAACATAAAACATAAAACATAAAAACCATGTGCAGCACCTGTGGATGTGGCCAGGAGGAAAACGGGGCCACCATTTTAAAACCGGGAGAATTTGTTCAGGCGGACGGTCACCAGCATGATCACCGCCACACACACCACCATCAGGGCCATGCCCACGATCATCACCATCACCGGAAAACCGTACTGGAAGTAGAACAGGAGATACTGGGCCGGAACCAGTTGCTGGCCGAACGTAACCGTGGTTACTTTGCTGCTAAAAAAATTACCGCCATTAACCTGGTCAGCTCTCCAGGCTCAGGCAAAACAACCTTGCTGGAAACCACCCTGGCCGATTTGCAGGATAAGGTAACGTTCAGGGTGATTGAAGGCGATCAGCAAACCATGAACGATGCCAACCGTATTACGGCCCTCAATGTGCCGGTGGTGCAGGTGAATACGGGCAAGGGCTGCCACCTGGACAGCGAAATGGTCTATCGTGCTTTTGACCGGCTGGAGATGGCGCCAGAAAGCATCCTGATGATTGAGAATGTGGGGAACCTGGTCTGTCCGGCTTTGTTTGACCTTGGGGAAAATTACCGGGTAGTGATTATCAGCACTACCGAAGGGGATGATAAACCGGTAAAATACCCCGACATGTTTGCCCACGCCCATGTTTGCCTGATTAATAAAATCGATTTACTGCCCTACGTTAATTTTGATATGGAAAGGGCCAAAGACTATGCCCGCAGGATTAACCCCAACCTGGTATTTTTTGCCGTGTCGGCTACCACCGGGGAGGGTATGGGCAACTGGTATAAGTGGCTGCTGGATAACAGGATAAAATAAAGAAATATGTGCTTAGCAATTCCGGGAAAAATAGAAGCCATTACCAGCCAGCTTGACGCTACCTTCAGGGTAGGGCAGGTGGCTTTTGGCGAGGTAAAAAAAGAAATTAACCTGTCAATGGTGCCTGAAGCCAGGGTGGGCGATTATGTGATGGTACACGTAGGCGTGGCTATCAGCATAGTAGATGAGGAAGAAGCTAACAAAACCCTGGCACTATTGCAGCAGATGGGGGAACTCAATGCGCTTGAACCTCCCGCAAGCCCAAAAGTATAGGCTTGCCGGTGTACACGGGTTAACGTAGATATTTTCACAATATAGAAAAAAGTAAAGCTATAATATGACTAAATATTTGTAAAAGTCAATATATAATATTACTATTGAGCTTAAAAGTCAGGTAGTATGGGCCATAAGAAGTTGCAAATCGAGCAGTTGGAGGGGAAGATGAAAGTTTTACAGCCCTTAAAGGAGGTTGTAATGCCACCTACGGGATGGGTTAAGGCGGTCCGCCTGGCCCTGGGGATGTCAATGCGGCAACTGGCGGCCCGTCTCGGTACAACCAAACAAAGTGTGCAGGAAATGGAACGCAGGGAAGAAAACGGTTCCATTACCCTGAAATCGCTTCGTCAGGCAGCCAGCGCCCTGGATATGGAATTGGTGTATGGCCTGGTGCCGAAGGACGGCTCTCTGGAAGCCCTGATTGACCGTAAGGCACGGGAACTGGCGGCCAAAATTGTTTCCAGGACTTCGCAATCTATGTTACTGGAGGATCAGGGGATTTCTGCTGCCAGGTATAACAAAGCGCTTGATGAACGTGCCGCCAGGCTGAAGTACGAGATGCCAAAAATATTATGGGATTAGACCTGACCTATATCAGTGGCCAGACTCCTTTGGATGAAGACGAGAAAGACGGGTTGCTAATCCCAACTGTGGCTACCCGTGAAGAGCTGGATGAATTTGAACAGCAAAACATTGAAGATGCGATGCAGTGGTTGCTTTCCCGGCCGCTTAAAGCAGCAACAATTGTTACCCTACCGTTCATCCGGGAACTGCATTACCAGATGTATGGCAAAGTTTGGGCCTGGGCCGGGGGATTCCGTACCTCCAATAAAAACCTGGGCGTTGATAAACACCAGATACTGTCTTGCCTGCAGGGCCTTCTTGATGACCTTCATTACTGGCTGGCGCAGGCTACCTACCCGCCCGATGAAACAGCCATACGTTTTAAACACCGTTTGGTTAGCATTCATTGCTTTGCCAACGGCAATGGCCGGCATAGCCGCCTGATGGCGGATGTGATTATTGATAAAATATTCCAGCGGCCCGTCTTTACCTGGGGTTCCGGTAATCTTGGGGAACAAAATGATGTGCGGCAAGCTTATATTGCTTCCCTTAAAGCAGCCGACCAGCATAATTATGCCCCCTTGCTGTTGTTTTCAAGGTCTTAACCCGGATTATTCCTACCGCAGCAAAGCTGCAAACATATAAGCGGGCCAATGTATCTTTGCTGAAAAACAAAGTTTTCGGGAGAAATATCATGAATACTGATCAATTAACCACCAAATAACTGTATGTCAGTTAATTACATCAGCCCTGCGGGCGAAAAAATTATATGAATTTTTCGGGTTAACGTGACTTGTTTCCGGGGTCGCATAAATTTTCGGGCCGGGGTGATTTCCGGGAGGAAACGATGGGCCCGGCCACTTTTTCCCCGCAGTATCCTGCCGGCAGACGCTGCGGGGTTATTGATCTGCACCCGCCTGTTTTGGATGTCATCAGGGCTTTGTGTAGTTTGGCAGTTTATGTCCCCGGTACAAACCTATACATATCCTGTACGCGCTTATCATACCGATGCTGAAGGCCGGCTGTTTGTGCACCAGTTGGTTAATTTTCTGCAGGATGCGGCCCACAACCATGCCGACAGCCTGGGTTTTGGCCAGCAGCAGTTAGTTCAGGAAAACCTTTTCTGGGTCTTGTCACGGTTATCTGTTGAAATAGGCCCTTTGCCGCGCCAGGGGGAAGAGCTGTGTTTGTCAACCTGGGTAAAATCAATCCGGGGGTCGGTTTCGGAACGCGAGTTTGTCCTTGCCAAAGACGGCCGGGTGGTCGCCCGGGCTTCCTCGTTATGGTTTTGCCTGGCCGCGGGTACCCATAAGCCCTGCCGGCTGCCGGTACACTATGCCGAATTGATGCCGGTTAAACCGGAGTACGCCACCACCCGCGGGGCGGAGAAAGTAAAAGCCCCTGTGGAGGAAGGGAACAAGAAAGGAATTACGGTAACGGCCCGCTATACCGATATTGATACGGTTGACCACATCAATAATGCCACCTATGTGCGCTGGCTGACGGACGGGCTGTATGCTGCCGGCTACCGGCCGCACCAAATTAGCCGCCTGGCCATCAATTATTTAAGCGAAGGCTTTTTGGGCGAGGAGTACCGTGTGACAGAAGCTGCAATTCTTTCCGGCAAGCACCTGCATGAGGTGGTTAACACGGCCTCCGGCAGGGTGATTTGCCGGGCGGTTACCTGCTGGCAGGCATAGATTTCCGTATTCGTCTTTGATTTCAGAAAATCTTGCTTAAATTTAGGTTGCTAAACTTTAAAATTTTTAACCTGATGACAAACAAATCTTTTCCATGGTTTGCCCACTATCCTGAAGGCGTGGCCCATGAAATCAACCCTGAAAAATACCCGAGTATTGTTGCCGTTTTAGAAGAAAGTTTTCAAAAGTTTGGGGATACCATTGCCTTTGAAAATATGGGCAAGACCCTTACGTACCGGCAAGTGGATGAATATTCGCAACATTTTGCCGCCTACCTGACAAATGTGGCCGGCTTACAGAAAGGTGACCGTATTGCCATTCAGATGCCCAACCTGCTGCAGTATCCGGTAGCCTTGTTTGGCGCCCTGCGTGCCGGGCTTATTGTGGTGAACACCAACCCGCTTTATACCCCCCGCGAGATGCAGCACCAGTTTAAAGACTCCGGTTCGGTAGCTATTGTAATTGTAGCCAATTTTGCCCATAACCTGGAGGAGATTATTAAGGATACCCCCATTAAAACGGTAATCATTACCGAGTTAGGCGATATGCTGGGCGGTTTCAAGAAAGTGCTGGTGAATTTTGTGGTCAAAAAGATCAAGAAAATGGTGCCGGCCTACAACCTGCCGGAGGCCATCCCTTTTATGCAGGTGCTGAAAGAGGGCAGCCGTCATAGTTTTACCCAACCCGACATAAACCTGGCCGATGTAGCCTTTTTACAATATACCGGAGGTACCACCGGGGTGTCAAAAGGGGCTACGCTTACCCATAAAAATATTGTCGCCAATATCCTGCAATGCGATGAGTGGTTCCTCGATACCAACGAGGGGGATGAGTTTGTGGTTACGGCCCTGCCTTTGTACCATATCTTTGCCCTGACGGTAAACTGTTTCCTGATGTTTCATATCGGTTCACACAACCTGCTGATTACCAACCCCAGGGACATCCCGGGCTTTATCAAGGAGTTGAAGAAAGTAAGGATGTCGGTATTTACCGCAGTGAATACCCTGTTTAACGGTTTGCTGAATAACCCCGAGTTCGCCAATGTTGATTTTTCGAAATTGAAATATACCATTGGCGGGGGCATGGCCGTGCAAAACTTTGTGGCCGATAAGTGGCAAGAGGTAACCGGTCATCCGCTGGCCGAAGGTTACGGCCTCAGTGAGACCTCGCCCCTGGTAACCTGTAACCCGCTTGACGGCACTCAGCGCAAAGGTACCATTGGTTTGCCGGCCCCGAGTACCGAAGTAGCCATTAAAGATGATGATGGTAATGACCTGCCCCTGGGCGAGCGCGGTGAAATCTGCTGCCGGGGCCCGCAGGTAATGCCCGGCTACTGGCAACGGCCCGAAGAAACGAAGCAGGTGTTTTTTGATGACTGGTTCCGTACCGGAGACATCGGCATCATGGACGAAGATGGTTTTGTTACCATTGTTGACCGCAAAAAAGATATGGTGCTGGTGTCGGGCTTTAATGTGTACCCGAACGAGGTGGAGGATGTTATAGCCGATATGGAAAAGGTGCTGGAGGTAGCCGTGATCGGGGTGCCCGATGAAAAAACCACCGAAGCGGTGAAAGCCTATGTGGTAAAAGCTGACCCTTCACTTACCGAAGAGGAGATAATGGCCTACTGCCAGGAGAACCTGACCAACTATAAGCGGCCCAGGCATATTGAGTTCATTGATGAACTCCCTAAGTCGAATGTTGGTAAGATTTTGCGCAGAAAACTACGGGAGTTGTAGGGCCACTTTCCTGCGGCTTTCTTTCCACCCTGAACGGTTTATAGCGATACCCTATCACGCTGAAGGGAAATATGGCGCCCAACTAAATACTAAAAAAATTAGTATTTATAAAATAATTTAGTAAATTTGCTGGCAGTAGCTAATAATATTGGTATGGAATTGATAGATGACGGAGCAAAGAGCAGGCTTAAACTTTCCAGCAAACGCTTAAAATCGGGGAAGATACAGGTTAAATTTCAGGTAAGCAGCCGCCTTGCCGGATCACAATACGGTTATTTGCTTACCGAGCCGCAAACCTCGTTGAAAGAGGTGGTGGGCAAAATACTGGCCAGCTATATCAGCGGACGTTCGCTTGGTTACCAGCAGCATTTATATAATATCGGCCGGCAACGGCAGGATACCGAGTTACTTATTTTCCCCTAACTTTGTCGATAACAGCCAAACCTTCTTAACCTATTTACATCAGCCATGAGTATTGTCAGCGAAAACATTAAATTTCTCCGCAAAGATGCCGGGTTTACCCAACAAACCTTTGCCGATGCCCTGGGTATCAAGCGCTCCCTGGTAGGGGCCTATGAGGAAGGCCGGGCCGACCCTCCGATCAATAAGCTTGTCAAAATGTCGGAACTGTTTGGCATCCGTATTGATGACCTGGTGGAAACCTCCTTATGGAAGATGTCGGCTGATGATTTTGCTGAATTCAGGCAGGGAAAACAGGGGCAAAAGTTTAAAGTACTGGCTATTTCTGTTGATAATCAGGAGCGGGAGAATATTGAGTTTATCCCGCAAAAAGCTGCGGCAGGTTACCTCAATGGCTATGCCGACCCGGAGTTCATTGCCGAAATGCCTAAGTTCCGGTTGCCCTTCCTGCCCGGGCACCATACGTACCGGGCCTTTGAGATAAGTGGCGACTCCATGCTGCCCATACGTTCGGGTACCATTGTTATCGGGGCCTTTATTGAAGACCTGGGCGAAATTAAAAACGGCAAAACCTACGTATTAGTCACCCGTTCCGAGGGCGTAGTGTTTAAAAGAGTGTTTAACTATACGCATGAGAAAGGTAACCTGTACCTGGTCTCCGATAACCGGCAATATGCCCCCTACGAGGTTGCCCCGGACGATGTACTGGAAATATGGGAGGCCAAGGCCTATATCAGTGTAGATTTCACCGACCCCAACCTGGAAGCAGCCGATTTGTCGGTAAATGAACTGGCGGGCATGGTGCTGGAACTTAAAAATGAGGTTTCACGCCTGCGGGCAGAGAAATAACCCGGGTCCGGCCACATCATTTTTCAGCGATTATTCGTTATCAGAATAATTTCATTTGTATCATTGAAAGTTGATGAGGAATCTGCTGGATTTTGAATATTCCCCCTGGTTAATAACCCTCTGCCTGGCAGCTGGGGTTGGCTATGCCTGGTTGCAGTACAAAAAGTCCTCCCCATGGTCGCTACCGGTAACCTATGGCCTTGCGGCAGGCCGGCTAGTACTGGTTACCTTGTTGGCTATGTTGCTGTTGGGCCCCACCATAATTGCCGTGCGCAATTATTACGAGAAACCGGTACTGGTCATGGCTATTGATGATTCGGAATCGGTGGCCCTGGCCAGTGATGCGGCCGAACGGCTAAAAGTAACAACCGCCCTGGCACGGCTACGCGATAAACTAACCGGTAATGGCTGGCAGGTTAAACTGGTTGGCCTGGCCGGGGCTATTGCCCGTTTAGACTCGCTGCAATTTAATCAACCGCGTTCCGATCTTACCGGCATGGTTAAGTCAATCCATACCGCGTACGATGGGGCTAACCTCGGTGCGATTTTACTGGTAAGCGATGGCATTTTTAACTCCGGTTTTTCGCCTGACTTTATCTCTGCTTTTACCCCTATTTACGCCCTCGGTCTGGGTGATACCGTACCGCATAAGGACCTGGCCATCATTGCGGTCAGGCATAATAAAACCGTTTATCAGGATAACCGATTTCCGGTGGCTGTGGCTATCAGAAACGAAGCCCTGGGCCCCGCGGCAACTAAGGTGCGCATCTATATGGGCAACACCCTGGTGGGGCAGGCAGAGCTGGAAATTAATCCTGACGTAAGCATAATCGAACATCAATTTACCTTAAAAGCCACGCAACCGGGTAAACAGCGCCTCACCATTACCCTTGATACCGTGCCCGGTGAGGCTACCATGGCCAATAACCGGGCAGGATTTTATATTGACGTAATCGAAGGCCGGCAACAGGTGCTGTTGGTGGCCGATGCCCCGGTGCCGGATATTAAAGCCTTACGTTTGGCCATCGGGAAAAACGAGCATTTTGCCGTAACTACGGCTATCGGTCAACCGCTTAGCGGGAAAGATTATGACCTGGTTATTTTAGTGCAAACCCCGCACCTGCAGGTTAACAGTAAGGCCTATCAGGCGGTGATGGCTTTGCCGGTACCGAGGTTGTTTATTATTGGTAGCCTTACCGATGTGCGGCAGTTAAACCGCGATGGGGTGGTTAGCTTTAGCCGTGCCGGTAACCAAACAGATTGGGTTACGGCTGTACTGAACCCTGATTTCACCGGTTTTACCCTGGCCGAAGACCCTGCCGGTTGGCTGGCTGCTGCGCCTCCGCTGGCCGTGCCTTTTGGTAGTTTGGTGCCGGATCCTGCCGATGAGGTGGTACTCTACCAGCAGGTAGGTACAGTGGCAACAAATAAACCGTTGCTTTACGTGGCTACAGCCGAGCCCCGTAAAGGGGTGATTTTTGGGGAGGGATTGTGGAAATGGCGGCTGAATGAATTCCGGGTGAGCGGGCAAACCAAAGGGTTTGATGAACTGATAACCAAGGTGGTGATGTACCTCGCGGCCCGGCCGGACAACCGTCAGTTTAAGATGTACCCGCAACAGGAAGATTATGAAGTTGGTGACGAAATAGTATTTCTTGCCGAAACCTATAATGAATTGTTTGAGCCTGTTTATGGCGAATCCGTTTCCCTGAAAATAACCGGGAATGACCGGGTAAGGGAGTATAGTTTTATTCCCCTGGCCGGTAGCCGTGAATTGCGCCTGGATGACCTGCCGGAGGGGGTATATAATTATGTGGCTACCACCAGTTTAAACGGTAAGGTTCACCGGGTACGGGGGCAGTTTTTGGTTGAGCGCCCTGACCTGGAGGCGGCTGAGCTAACGGCCGATTATGTTACTTTACGCAGATTGGCCGATGAATCGGGCGGAAAATTCTATTTGCCAGGGGAACTGCCCCGATTAGAAGAAGACCTTGCCGGCCTGACAGCACCGGCTATTATTCACACACGCGAACGGGAACTCATGTTGCTTAACCTGCCCTGGATACTTGCCTTGCTGGTAACCCTGGCTATCGGTGAATGGTTGCTCAGAAAAATGCTGGGCGGGTACTAAGCATCAGGCCACCTTAAAAAGGTACTCATCAATCATCAGGGCGGAGTAGTCCTCATCACCACTGATATAGAGGGTGTCGCTAAACGACTCATCCAACCGGCCGTATTTCAGATAGCTTTCCCAAACGTAGTCAATGTACCATTTGGGCTCTTCGCCCCAGCGTTTATCACTGTGCCTGCGGATGTAAAACAGGGATTTGGGGATATCGATAAAAATACGTTTGTCAAACAGCTTGTTTACTTCTTCGGAATAAAAGATGAGGATACCCTCGGTAATCACCAGATCATATTCTTTAACCGACTCTTCGATCTTCTTTTTTATCCTTTCGTAGTCAACCGAGGCCGGGGTCTCCCAATCGATACGGTCTTTGATACGGGGGATTTTAGCGGTATCCAGTACATAATCGTCCATTGAAATCACCAACGATTTTTTACTGGGGTATAGGGTGGTTATATAGTGCGAGAGGGTAGTTTTCCCGGCCCTGCTAACACCTCCGATACCGATTGACAGCCCCATTTGTCCTTGTTTTTGCTTATTGATCCTGGCCGAGGACTTCAAATAAAGCCGACAGGTCAGGGGTGAGGACGATCTCGGTTCTGCGGTTGAGGGCTTTATTGGCCGGGGAGTTGTTGGGGGCCACGGGCATATATTCACTGCGGCCGGCAGCGGTAAGGTTGGCCGGGTTAACGCCATTTTTTATCAATAGCTTAACAATTGATGTTGCCCGCATAACACTCAGGTCCCAGTTGTCTTCCATATATTTCGATTTCCTTGACAGGGGGACGTTGTCGGTATGGCCCTCTACCATGATATGGATTTCCGGGGATTTATTAATAGCCTCGGCAAGCTGGGCCAGGGCTTTTTTGCCTTTCGGGTCAACGGTCGCGCTACCTGATTTAAACAGGAGTTGTTCCGATAGCGAAACATAAATGCGGCCGTTTCTTTCTACTACGGTAAGCTCATGGGAGCCAAAGTTTTTCAACGCCTGTTTTACCCTACCTTTCAACGTTTGTACGGCTTTCTGGGTTTCGGCCAGGATATGTTCCAACTCAGCCACTTTTTCTTCCCGCAGGGCCAGGCTGTCGGCCAGCAGGTTATTGTCGTATTCGGCCTGCTCCAGCGTTTTCTGCAGGGCCAGCAGGCGGTTGTGCTGTTCGGCCAGGTCGCGGTTCAGGCGGCTGCTGTTGTTAATGGCATTATCGTAATATCCCTGTAGTTTATCATGCTCGGCCTGTAAATCACTGAGGGCGTTTTTCTTTGCCTGTAATTCAGCTTCCACCTGGTCCCGGCTGGCAGTTACGTCCTGTAGGCTGGTTTCCAGGGAGTCAATGGCTGTCTCCAGCTTGTCGATTTTAGCCGACATCTCCTGTATATCCGCTTCTAACTTCACCTTTTCAGTGAGTAACTCATCAAACTGCTTTTTCGAGACGACACAGGAGGATAAAAGCAGAGTAACAAACAGGCCGGTTAATGTAGTTTTTGATAAGTGACACATGGTTTTCAGGGTTATTTTTACCGGCAAATATACGGTGTTGCCAATGCAACAAAATTATTGCAGCAATATTATTGCCAAATTGTTGGCAGATGCTTTATTCCTGACTAATATTAGGCAAATAATACGATTATGTTCAACGAAGGAATGTTAAAGGAAGGTGCCCTGGCGGGCCAAACAATTATTGTTACCGGAGGAGGTACCGGCCTGGGTAAGGCTATGGGCACGTATTTTCTGCAACTGGGGGCCAACCTGGTGATTACCAGCCGTAAAATCGAGGTGCTGGAGAAAGCGGCCGGTGAAATGCGGCAGCAAACCGGGGGTAGGGTGCTGCCCATTGCCTGCGATGTACGCGACTATGCGGCTATTGAACAGGTGATAGCGGCAGCGGTAGCGGAATTTGGCCGTGTCAACGGCCTGTTAAATAATGCTGCAGGAAATTTTGTCAGCCCCACCGAACGCCTGTCGGCCAATGCCTTTTCTACGGTCATCGACATCGTTCTTAAAGGCACCACTAATTTTTCTCTGGCCATGGGCAAACATTGGATCAAGGAAAAGCAAGCGGGCACTTTTTTAAATATTACCACCACCTATGCTTTTACCGGCTCGGGCTATGTGGTGCCTTCGGCCACCGCCAAGGCCGGGGTGCTGGCCTTAACGCGGTCACTGGCGGTAGAGTGGGCCAAATATCAAATCCGTACCAATGCCATTGCCCCGGGGCCGTTTCCTACCAAAGGGGCCTGGAGCCGCCTGCTGCCGGGCAAGCTGGCCAAAAAGCTTGATCCGGTACAGCGTATCCCCGTAGGCCGGGTGGGCGAGCACCAGGAGCTGGCCAACCTGGCGGCCTACCTGATGTCGGACTATTCGGCCTTTGTTAACGGTGAGGTGATTACCATTGATGGCGGGGAATGGCTGAAAGGTGCCGGGGAGTTTAACATGATGGAAGCTGTAAGCCCGAAAATGTGGGATATGTTTGCCCTGATGCGCAAGAAGAAGTAGGGGCTGGTATTGGTTAACAGTAATGGGTTAATGCGGGTTACAGGGTTATATGAATATCCGGTTAAAGGGCTACGGGGCAACCGCTTATGTTGTGCTGCGGTAAACAAACGTGGCCTGGGCATGGACAGGCGCTGGATGCTGGTTGACGGGGCGGGGAAATTTATCAGTCAGCGGCAGTTGACTGCGTTAACGGGCCTGCAGCCGGTTTTAGAAGATCATTTGCTGATCAGGCACCTGGCCTCGGGCAACGAAATGATGGTGGACCAGGCCGCCTTTACGGCTACCGTAGAAGTTGAGGTCTGGGGCCAGGTGTTTAAAGCCCATGCCGCGGTAAATAGCATTAACCCATGGCTGAGCGATGTGCTGGGGCAGGAGGTAACCTTGGTTTATATGGCCGAAGAAGATTACCGGCCGCTTAAATCATCTCCGGCCGACCCGGTAAGTTTTGCCGATGGCTACCCGGTGCTATTAACGTGTCAATCTTCCCTTGATGATTTGAACAGCCGTCTGGAGGCTCCGGTAAACATGGGGCGTTTCCGTTCCAATATAGTGGTGGGCGGCCTGGCGCCTTATGCCGAAGACAACTGGCAGCGGCTGCAAATCGGTGCCATCCGTTTCAGGGTGGCCAAACGCTGTGCCCGTTGCCATGTGGTTACTATTGACCAGCAAACCGGTACAACCGGCAAGGAACCGCTCCGCACCCTGGGTACTTACCGAAGGGAGGGTAAGAAAGTTTATTTTGGGGTTAACCTTATCCCCGAAAATACCGGTATTATCCACGAGAACGATCCGGTTACCATCCTTGCTTAGGGCTTCTTCTCAAAGAGCCTGAAAAGTTTTTTCAGCCAGTCGTTGTACAGGGCAATAATCAGCAACAGGGTTAAAAACCAAATAACCACCATGTTGAAATAGGTAGTGCTGATGGTCATCCCGGCAAAATGTTTGCTGGGCACATATAGTGGGGTGCGGTAATCCAGCAGGTGACGGGGCTGGTGGTTGGTATAAAATACCGGGTCGGAGAGACGGTGCAACCGGCCATCTTTGGCCACAATGCGGTTGGTGGATAAACTATTGGTTACTGTTTGGGCTACCACATCATTATAATACCTGTTTTTCAGCGGCTCGTATTCACCCTTGGCTACCATCGCACCAATTATTTTGTCCTTTTGGCCAATGGCAGCTTCCTGCTTTTTCTGGATGAAGGTTTTATAAACTTTTAAAAACCCGCTGGTTTGCTTTACCACTTCGGGGGTGATTTGGCCAGGGGTTAGTTGGTCGGCCACGGGCAGTTGGTCTTGCCCTACTTTCGCCAGTAACTCACGCACCTCATTATAAACAATTTCCAGTTTCTCTGCAGCCCGGGCATCGTTTTTATCCTTTTGGGCCAGGGAAAACCCTTCCTTCAACATTGTTTCGAGGGTAGGCAGTAAGTACACGGTAAGGTAACGGTTGCCGGCAATTTGTTCATCCACCTTGTAAAACCGCTGCTCAAATTCATTGTCAACAAACTGTGCCACCAGGGCCGCTTCAAGGGCCCAGCGCGAGACCATCATATCTCCGATGACAGGTACGTTTACCTCATTACGGATAAGCTTGTTTAACTGGTCAAACTTAACTACCACCCCGCTGAGCAATAGTTGCGGGATGATAAGGAAAGGGATGATGATATATACTGTAACTACAGAATTCATGGCTGCCGAAATATTCAGTCCCAGGATATTGGCAAAAGCAGCGGTGGTGAACATGATGCCCCAGAGGGTGAAGAACATGCCATGGATACCCAGGATACTGTTACCAACCAAAACAAACAGGAAGGTCTGGATGGCCGAGATGGCAAACTGGGTAATTAGTTTGGAGGTGATATAACTGCTATTGCTGAGGTTGAGAAAAGCCTCGCGTTGGCGTATTTTACGGTCTTTGATAATCTCTTCGGCACTTACGGTCAGGCCCATAAATAAGGCCACGATAATGCTCATGAACAGGTAGGAGGGGATGTTCTGGTTTTTCTGGAAAACATATTCGGCCGTGGGCGAGTACTTAACGAAGAACGCCAGGATCATGGCCAGTACCGGGGCTTCCAGCAGGTTGATCAAAATATATTGTTTATTGGTCAGCTTGGCCAGGGCATCGCGCAGGACAAATATCTTGGTTTGTTTCCAGGGGGTGGGCAACCTTAACGAAGATTGTGGTTTTTCATCTGAAGTGCTGATGGGCAGTTGTTTGAGGTTGGTTTCATAAAACCGGTTCCATTCTGCGGGGGTAACCTTACGGGTGTTGGTTAAATTGCCGTATTCATCCACCACTTTGGTTTCAATAATATCAAACACCTGTTCGGGGTTTACATTGCCACATTGCCCGCATTCCCCCTGGTCGCTATCAAGTAACTTGGCCACTTCGCGGAAATAGATAATGGATTCCACCGGATCGCCATAAAATATCTGGTAACCACCGGTATCCAGCACCAGCAGGCGGTCGAACATCTTAAAGATCACCGAAGAAGGCTGGTGGATAACGACAAAGACAATTTTCCCGTTGAGTGACAAATCCTTCAGCAGGTCCATAATATTCTCCGAATCGCGTGAGGACAACCCGGAGGTAGGTTCATCAACAAAGAGGATGCTGGGCTCGCGCAGGAGTTCCAGGGCAATGTTTACCCGTTTACGCTGGCCACCGCTGATAACTTTATCTAAGGGTGAGCCTACTTGCAGGTTTTTGATTTCCAGGAGCCCCAGGTTGGTAAGGGTTTTATTTACCAGTTGGTCGATCGCCTCGTTGGTATAGTTGCTGAAGCACAACTTAGCCGCATAAAACAGGTTTTGATATACCGTTAGCTGGTCAAAAAGCAGGTCGTCCTGGGGTACAAAGCCAATTACCCCTTCAATAAATGCAGGGTTCTCGTGGATATCTACCCCGTTCAGCAGCACCTGGCCGGAAGTAGGTTTGTCGGTGCCATTCAAAACATTCAACAGGGTGGACTTGCCCGCCCCGCTGGCGCCCATGATGCCGAGTAGTTTCCCTGAATTCTCGGCAAAATGAATATCCCTGAGGCCCACATGGCCGTTTTTAAAGGTATAACTGATATGGTTAACCTCCAGCGATAGCCTGGGCAGGTTTTGTGCTTCCTGGAACCTGGTGACAATATCGGTATAGTAAATGGTGGCAAATTTCCCCCTGATGGAACTGCCGGGCGGAAAAGGTTTGATATGGTTTTCGGGCAGGGCAACACCATTAACAAACACCAGGTTGCGTCCCATATTCTTGATAAAATATGAGTTTGACTTGGGAAGGTGGATTATGCCGATATACCCGTTTATCGGTTGCCGGTGGATATGGTGGAACCGGCTGTCGGTGCCTGCATAATCATTTTCATCAATAATGAGGATATTAGCGCTGTTCAGTTGTCCGGGAGAGCGCCCTTGTACGAATAAGTTTATGGCTTCCTGTTCTTCACTGTCAACATGAAAATTTTCCCGGATAAGTTCAATAAGTTCGGCTTCTCTTTTGGTAATTACGCCATCGGCCATGGTTATGGCTGAAAGCTGGATAAGGGCGGCTATTTTTTGATGACGGGTAAGCTCTTGATTTAATGACCGGCTCAGGGAAGTAATCAAATCTTCATCAGAAGCCCTGTCGGTAGCGTTGAGCAAGTGGGCTACTTCTTTGTCGAACAGTTTTATGTATTCTTTCACCTGTTCATCGTTAAGCCTGTTTTTGAGTACCAGTCTTACTTTTTCACGCTCTTCCTTGGTAACGCCATCTTCTTTGGCCAGAATGGCCAGCAACCTGATCAGGGCTTCGAGTAACGCTTTGCTCATGTCAACTTAGTTTAATTGTAGCCGAAAATAAAAAAAGGCTGTTTGAACAAACAGCCTTTTACCGGAATTTTTAGCAATTATTTGATGATATCACTCCGCATTTTGTTAACGGTAACCGTAATGTCTTCTAAGGTCTTGTCGGTCAGCATCAGGTCAGCCCGGTTATCTTTTATTTGCTCCTCCATGTTCAGGTCGGCATAGTTGCGCTGTAGTCGCATCAAATCTGTTTTAATGCGTTTGGTTAAATCATCTTCCGGGATTGATTCAATCAATTTAATAAGTTCGCCAACAGACTTCTCCTGGTCGAGGATGATCTGGATTACCGGGGTTAAAATCAGGTTACGGGCATCTTCAGGGAGTAAATCCCTGGGGTAAGTCCTTACCAGTTCGGTTGACAGGTACAGGCCTTCGATAAAACTACCGGTGGTAACCAGGGCTGCTACCCGGTTACGGGCTTCGGTTTTTAAATATTTATCTACATTTTCGATGGCGCCATTGATGATGGTACTCAGGGAATCGCGGTTATCAATGTTATCTTCAAAGCGTTTCATAACCATCTCATCCACAGCGTCAACAACACCAAGGTGGTCGGCCAGTTGTTTGGCAATTTGCAGGTAATCCAGGGCTTCCTGGGTTTGTTCATACGAACTCAGGTAACCGATATCGGCTGCATAGATGCCCAGGTTCATGGCCGCTTTGTCAAAGGTTGACATGTATTTGTCGGCAGCGTCTTTATTGTTGACAAAGGAGGGGTTATAATCAGCTCCTGTGGCCTGCAGCAGGTAAGGAAGTTCGGCAGGGGAAGGAATGTTATACATTACCCCTTCAATATTTTTTTTCAAGCTTTCTTTAGCGGCATCAAATTCTGCTGATTCATCCTGGGTTTGCTTTTTCTCGCCACCACATGATATCATCACCGCTGCGGCAAAAAGCGCTACGATTTGTAATAAGTTAATTCTACGGTTAAGCATTTTGATCTGATTTTTAATTTTTTCCAAGTTTAATCAAAAATAGGCTTAAAGCCATATACGATTATATGAATTGATCCCAGAATAATCAATTTGTCTTATTTAACCTGATAAATGGCCCGTCAGGCTATGGTTTTGGCCTGGTTGTGCCTGTGTTTAACCCTGGCGTTGGGAAGAGCGGTGAGCAACTCCGGGCCGATTTTTACCGCTATTTGCTGCGCGGAGGTGTTGTCAATCACGGTTTCTTCATGGGTTATGGTAATTTTCAGCAAGGCTTCGCGGAAGATGATACGGAAGGAGAAGCTTTGCCAACCGGCTGGCAGGTTAGGGTTTAGCTTCAGGTGGCCGTCTTCTACCCGCAGGCCGGCAAAACCTTCAACAATGGCCATCCAGGTGCCGCCCATACTGGTGATGTGCAGGCCGTCACAGGTATCGTCATTATAATCATCCAGGTCGAGGCGGGCGGTACGTAAGTACATCTCATAGGCCTTTTCATGATGGCCGATATAATTGGCCAGAATGCAGTGGATGCTGGCCGACAGGGATGATTCGTGTACTGTAAGGGGCTCATAAAAATTAAAGTTGCGGGCAATGGTTTCTTTGTCAAAGCGGTTTTCAAACATGTATAGGCCTTGCAAGACATCGGCTTGCTTAATATAGCAGGAGCGCAGGATGCGGTCCCAGGACCAGTTGGCGTGAATGGGCCGCTCGCTGGCCGGCAATTGGCTGACTGGTACCAGTTCCTTGTCAAGGAAGCCATCTTGTTGCAGAAACACTTCTCTGCCGGGGTCGAAGGGGAGGTAAATGGCCTTGATGATCTCTGCCCATTGCCGGGTTTCGGTGTCTTCGGCAAAGCCTGTTTTGGCCAGGGTTTTGGCTAACCCTTGCGGGTCATCATTTTTCAGGCGGGCAATTTGTTCCAGGGTGTATTCTAAGGTCCATTTGGCTATGGTGTTGGTGTACCAGTTATTGTTGACATTATTTTCGTATTCATTGGGGCCGGTTACGCCCAGGATAACGTAGGCTTTTTTTGCTGCCGACCAACTCACCCGTTGAGCCCAGAAACGCGAAATGGCAATCAGCACTTCCAGGGCAAAATCGGTAATTACGCTTTCATCGCCCGTGTAGTTTACATAATTGTAGATGGCATAGGCAATGGCCCCGTTACGGTGGATTTCCTCGAAAGTAATTTCCCACTCATTATGGCACTCTTCGCCATTGATGGTCACCATGGGATAGAGGGCAGCGCCCTTGCCGAAGCCCAGCCGGGCGGCATTCTCAATGGCTTTGGGCAGGTGGTGGTAGCGGTATTTCAACAGGTTGCGGGCCACGTGTTTACCGGCTGTGCGCAGGTAAAAGGGCAGGCAGTAGGCTTCGGTATCCCAGTAAGTAACGCCCCCGTACTTTTCCCCGGTAAACCCTTTGGGGCCGATATTCAGCCGCGGGTCATCCCCGGTGTAAGTTTGGTAGAGCTGGAAAATATTATACCGGATAGCCTGCTGGGCTGCGGTGTCACCGGTAATTTTAATGTCACTTTCCTGCCATTTCCGGTGCCATTGCTGCTCGTGTTCTTCTTTTAACGCCTGGAATCCCCTGGCGGCCAGGGCAGCAACTTTTTCTCCGGCCACTTCGGGCAATTTGTCTTTTTCATGGTAAAGCGAGATAGCTATAGCCACATATTTGGTAACGCTAACCACCTCCCCGGCCTCTACTGCGGCAACCATACTGGTGGCTGTATAGCCCGGCCGGGTACGGCTGGTACTATTTTCCTTCAGGGGGTTGTTATTGAGGGTAAAAAACGCCTTCATGGCGGCACAGGCCCGGAAACCTGTTTTGTAGGTTTCCATCAACACCATGTTGTCATTATCTTCCCCGGGTACGGCAAACCAGAACTTCTCATCATAATTGGCATCTTCGTTGGTTACATCGCCATCAAGGTAGGGCTCCAGTTCAATGGTAGCGGCAGAGGCCACCGGGGTGATGCTATAGTGGAGGAGGGCGGCATCCGGTTCTTTGATGCTCAGGAACCGGGTGGCAGCAAGTTTATACCTGCGGCCGGCTGCATTGGTAAACTCCACTGTGCGGCTGAGGATGCCGTTATACATGTCGAGCTTGCGCTCAAAATTATGGATAACACAGTTGGCCAGGTCGAGCTCCTGCCCGTCAAGGGTAACCTTAACGCCAATCCAGTTGATTGAATTTACTACCTTGGCAAAATATTCCGGGTAGCCGTTTTTCCACCAGCCGACCCGGGTTTTGTCGGGGTAATAAACACCCGCGAGGTAGGAGCCTTGCAGGCTGTCGCCACTGTAGGTTTCCTCAAAATTAGCCCGTTGGCCCATGTGGCCGTTGCCAATACTGAATATGCTTTCCGATATCCGGTTGTACCCGGGGATAAATTTATTTTCGATGATATTCCATTCATCTTTGAGAATGTAATCCTTCATCCGTTAATATTTTTAGTGGTTAAAATCATTCTTCAAATCTTCAGCACTTCTTCAACGCTTAGTTCGTGGAGCCCGCCTGCTACCCGGTTGGCCTTGCCTAAAACCGCTGCCGAACCAATGCCGATGCTCTTCATTCCCCCTCTGCGGGCAGCCTCAATGCCGGCCCCGGCATCTTCAAATACCAGGCAGGCAGCCGGTGGTAAGCCCAGGCCTTTTGCCCCCAGTAAAAACACTTCGGGGTCGGGTTTGGCCTTGCTTACTTCATTGCCGGTAACCACTACATCAAAAAAACCGGTTAAGTTTAGCTTGTTGAGGATAGTGCCGGCATTTTTGCTGGCTGAGCCCAGGGCGGTTTTAATCTTCATTTCCCTCGCTGCCGTTAAAAAGGGTAAAACACCCGGCAATATTTCGGCCGGGGTCATCTGCATGATATATTCTACGTACCAATTGTTCTTTTTGGTGGCCAGGGCATGTTTCTCCTGTTCCGGTAATTTTTTATGGCCCAGGGACAAAATAATATCCAGCGATTGTCCCCGGCTTACCCCTTTCAGGCGCTCGTTGTCTTTCTCGGTAAAGGGGATAGCCAGTTCATCTGCAAGGCGCTTCCAGGCCAGGTAGTGGTACCTGGCAGTATCTACTATTACGCCATCCAGATCAAAAATAAAGCCCTTTATCATTTTCATCTCAGTTAAAATAATCAGCCGTTATCATCTACAGTAAGGGTTAGCAGCCCGGCTACAATCATCGAAGCCCCTCCCAGCACGAGGGCATAAATGGCGTGGCCGGCAAACAGGGATTTGGTAATAAACCCCAGGATGCTGGCCGCCAGTATCTGCGGAATAACAATAAAAAAGTTAAAGATGCCCATATACACTCCCATTTTATTGGCCGGCAGGGCGCTGGTAAGCATGGCATAGGGCATGGAGAGGATACTGGCCCAGGCAAAGCCCACACCAAACATTGAGATCAGTAAATACAGTGGGCCAGTAAAAAAGTAGATAGAAATCAACCCCAGGCCACCAAATACCAGGGCCGTGAGGTGGGTGATTTTACGGTTGGTTTTCTGGGCAATTACCGGCAGGGCAAAAGCCAGCAAAGCGGCAAAGCCGTTGTAGGCCGCAAACAAGATGCCCACCCAGTCGGCCCCGTCATTATAAAGTGCTGATTGGGTGTCGGTAGTGCCGTAAATATGGCTGGTTACTGCGGAGGTGGTGTAAATCCACATGGCGAATAGGGCAAACCAGGAGAAAAACTGCACAACAGCCAGTTGCGCCATAGTTCTGGGCATGGTAAACAGGTCACTCATTACTTCCACAAAACCACTGCTAACCTTGTTGGTAAGCAGCAGCAGTTTGGTGACAACCTGCAGGATACCGAAAGTGGCCAGGCCAAAGCCAAGGATATAGAGTTCCTTTTCCAAACGGAAATAAAATATGCCATAACTGATGAGCAAGCCGCCAACCAGCCACAAGATGCCGTGGATGAGCCAGGGCCGGTGGCTTATTTTTTCGCTGAAGTGGACTTCCCGGGCTGCTGCCTTACCTTCGTCATCTTCTTTAGCAAATGAGGCCAGCTCTGCGGGGGAATATTCTTTGGTGGAGAGGACCGTCCACAACACGGCCAACAGGAAAACCGTAGCCCCGATGTAAAACGAAAACTTAACCGATGGGGGGATCAGGCCTGCGGCTGCTGTGTTGGCTATACCAAGCCAGTTGGTCATCACCCAGGGCAGGGCAGAAGCAATTACCGCCCCGGTGCCAATAAAGAAACTCTGCATAGCAAAGCCGCGGGTACGTTGTTCTTCGGGTAGCATATCGCCCACAAAAGCCCGGAACGGCTCCATGGAGATGTTTATTGAGGCATCCATGATCCACAACATGCCGGCTGCCACCCATAGAGCTGGTGAATTGGGCATAAAAAACAGGGCGGCACTGGCAAAAACAGCCCCCACCAGAAAATACGGCCTTCTGCGGCCCAGGCGGTTCCAGGTTTTATCGCTCAGGTGGCCGATGACAGGTTGCACGATCAGGCCGGTTACCGGAGCGGCTACCCAGAGGATGGGGATGTCGGCTACCGAGGCCCCCAGGGTTTCGAAAATACGACTGACATTGGCATTTTGCAGGGCAAAACCAAACTGGATGCCCAGGAAGCCGAAGCTCATGTTCCAGATTTGCCAGAATGACAATTGCGGTTTTCTCATGGCTGGCTGGTTAAAATTATATAGGCCCAGGGTGCCATTTTTACCGGCATGGTGCTTAAGGCTTCCCGCCCCCCGGCATTAAACAGGTCGCTTAACTGGGCGGTAGCAGGCGGGGCGGTAAAGGTGAACTCAACTTCGCTGTTGCTTAGGTTTAAGACAACCAAAACCCGGTCACCGTCTTTCTCGCGGGTAAAGGCAAATACCTTTGTGGGCTGTGAAGTGGCCAGCGTAACCAGCTTGCCGCCAGCCGCGCCATTCCACAGGGCCTTGTTTTTCTTTTTATGTTGCAGTAAGGTGGTGTAAAACCAACGCAGCCTGCTTTCCTGCCAGTTGATGGTGTCTTTTTCAAAAAACTTAAGCCTTTTGTCCAGGCCTGCTTCCTGGCCGCTATAAATGAGCGGCATACCGGGCAGTGTGGCCATCAGGGCGGCCATGGCCTGTTGGGCCTCGCCCATACGTTCATTAAGGGTGCCGTTCCAGGAGTTTTCGTCATGGTTGGTGATAAAATTCATCCGGTAGGCATCGGCACCATAAAGGCTGTCGTATTTTTTCAGGTAGCCGGTAAGGTTGTCCACATTCATCTTTCCCCGGGCTATTTCATTCATGATATGGTGTAGTTCCCAGCCATAGTTCATATCAAAGGCATAGGTTAAGTGGTCTGCCTCTTCGGCCTCGGCCAGCATAAATACCGGCTTTATTTTATCCAGTTCGTGGCGGGCTTGTTCCCAGAAAACGGTAGGTACCATCATGGCCACATCACAGCGAAACCCGTCAATATCGGCAGTTTCTACCCAGAATTTCAGCGATTCAATCATGTATTGGCGCAGCTCTTCATTTTCATAGTTCAGGTGGATAACATCACTCCAGTCATCCACCGGGGGGGTAAAATTGCCCTTTTCATCTTTGTGGTACCACTCGGGGTGTTCTTTGGCCAGCGGATTGTCCCAGGCGGTATGGTTGGCCACCCAGTCGAGGATGACGTACATGCCCCTACTGTGGGCCTGGCGTACCAAATCCTGTAAATCTTCCATGGTTCCGAAGTCAGGGTTTACCGCCCGGTAGTCCAGCACCGAATAGGCACTGCCGAGGCTACCCTTGCGCTGCTCTTGGCCAATAGGGTAAATCGGCATCAACCACAGGATATCGGTTCCCAGGGCCTTGATGGCCGGCAGGTGTTGGCTAAAAGCCCTGATAGTTCCTTCCGGGGTATATTGCCGGATATTTACTTCGTAGATACTGGTATTCCTTGTCCACTCCGGGGGGGTACTGGTGGGGGGGAAGTCAATAGTTTCTTCCTGCCGGGGCTTACTTTGGCAGCCGGCCAGCAACAGGGTGATAAAAAAGATTAATGTGGGTTGTTTAAGCATATTATTTGGTTTGGATAATCATAAAACTATGGGGTTGTAAACTAAGGCTGATAAAACCATTGTTGTTGTCAACCCTGGTGTTGGTCAGGTCAAATAGCTCTACCTTTTTATAGGTGGCGGGCAGTTGCAATTGTACTGCCTGCACCTCGGCACTTTTATTAAAAGCGATTACCGAAATATCCTGAAAATAGGTCCGGGCAAAGGCCATAATGTCATCATCCACATGCAGCCACCGGAAATCACCATAACTAAGTTCGATAGTATTCCTGCGCAGTTTTGTCAGCCGGGCAACAGTAGCCTTTACTTCTTTTTCGTCTTCGTTGGTAAGTTTAAAACGCATTTGCCTGCGGTTGTCGGGGTCGTTGGCCCCGGTCATGCCTATTTCATCGCCATAATAAATAACCGGGATGCCGGGGATAGTAAGGGTAAAGGCCATGAACGATTTTAATTTTTCGTAACCGAGGGGGTTGGTTACGGTTATGTTGCGGGTCCAGCCGGCCCGTTTGCTGTCTTCATCAAAACGCAGGTCGCCTCCGGCATAAGCCATAAACCGGGGCTTATCCTGGTTGCCGGTAATATTGCCCATAAGGTGGTGGTGCCCATAATATTTAAAGGACTCGTTCAGGGCCGTTTGCAGGCGGGCAAAAGGTACGTTATCGCGGGCAAAGCAGGCCAGGGCATTGTCATACACGCCAAAATCAAATTGGGCGTCCATTTCGCCTGAGTTGATGTAGCTGGCAATCAGTTCGCGGCTGCCGTAGGTTTCGCCAATCTGGTAGATGGTTTTTTTCCGGGGGATGACTACCTCTTGTTTGATCTTCCGGGTCAGTTGTCGCCAGAAATATCCCGGCACATGCTTGGTGGCATCGTGGCGGAAACCATCAAGGTCGTATTCGTTGAGCCAGAACACGGCCGAATCGGTAAGCATGGCGGTAAGTTCGGGGTTGGTCAGGTCGAGGGTAGGTAAAAAGGTGTCGAACCAGGTGGTAAGCCGGTATTCGTCCCAGCGCTCGGTGTTCAGGCTGCCATCGGGCAGGTACAGGCTGGTGGCCCATTCGGGGTGTTGCTTATAGATGGGATGCTCTTCATGCACATGGTTGGCGACAAAGTCAATCAACACATTCAAATTGTGTTCATGAGCAATAGTTACCAGTTCATGCAGGTCGGCAGGGCTGCCGAGGCGAGAGTCAACACGGTTCCAGGAGGCCGGCCAATAGCCATGGTAGGCCGAGAACTTGGTTTTGGGGTTGGGGTAGAGGCCGTAAGCCCCCAGCGGGTTTTGCACGATAGGCGACAACCAGATTGCGTTGATTCCCAAACCGGCAAAATAACCACCCTTGATCTTTTCGGTAATCCCTTTTATATCGCCACCAAAATAATCGGCTTTGGGGTTGACTTCGGGGCTGTTCAGGGGGCTGTCGTTGGCAGGATCGCCATTAAAAAACCGGTCAACCATCATAAAATAAAGGATATTGCTATGCCAGTCGGAACGGGCCAGTTGTTCGGGGCTGGTCAGCACCTGTCCGTAATCCAGCGGAATAAATAAATCGTTGCCAACATTATTTTCGTTGGCCCCATACACCCGGATATAGCTGCGTTTCTGGTTTTTGGCGGCTTCGGGGATGTAAATGGTGGTGCCTTCCACGCCTTTAATTATATGTTTCGGTTGGATTTGCTGGTTTTGCCATAATGCCAGGATTTCGGTTGTGTTTTCACTGCCGATGGTTACCGAGATATCGGTATGGGCGATCGTCCATAGTTTTGGCCTTACTGCGGAGGGGCTTGCAACTATCCTCAGCGAGTTGTAGCCTCCGATATTGTTGTCGGCCGAGTCGGGGTTGGCCGGGTCCAGGGCCCACTGGCCATCGAGCACCAACTGGTACTGGTAAGGGCCGGGGGGCAGCCAGAATGATTTTTGCCAGGTACCCTGCCGGTATTCCATGTCGCCCAGTTGCGGGTTCCACTGGTTGATATCCCCGGCAATTTGCACGGTTTGGTATTTTTTATCCGGGTCGGCAAAAGAGAAGACCGTGTTTACCCTGGCTGATTTGCGTACGGGCAGGGCAAATACCGTATCGCCCGAATACACTTGCAGCACCCCCAGCGGACGGTTGGGCACACCGGTAAAAACGAAGAATTTGCCGTCTGCCGAAAGATGCACAGGCAGGGAGGTACAGGCAACGGAATCAATCAGCCCGGGGTTGACAAAATAATCTTCAACACGCACTTTATTGCCCTTAGGTGCAAGGTTGATAACACTGGCCAGGCCTACCAGGTTATTGCCTGATTCGGCCGGCAATGCCGGTTGCTGTTGGCTGCAGCCGCTTGCCAGTGTTAGCAAGAGCAGCCCAAGGATAGGCTTTACAGTAGCATGATGCATAATTCACTCATCTTAAACCAGTAGTTATCCATACCGGGCCAACCTCTTTGCCAGGATAATTGGCTGGCATGGGCCGACTAAATTAAACTATAAAATACAGGCTTAAAAACTACCGGCCGTACCCATGGGCAACCGGGGCGGGGAATATCTTAGTATAGCTATAATACAGGCTTATTCAATCGTTTGCGGAGATTTTTCAAAAAAAATCAGCTGGGGCAGCGGATAGGTTTTTTGCAAACGTTTGCAGAAGCGGGGTGGTTGTCAGGGCCGTCAGGCGGGTTCAGGTGGTCTCGCGCTCAATCAATTTGGTGCTGATCACCTTTTTTACCTGTACTATTTCCCCTTTGGCTTCGATTTCGTCAATCAATATACTGGCGGCCTCCTGGCCCATCTCATAGCCTGCCTGCGACACAGTGGTGAGCCGTGGTTTGATCAGGCTGGAAAGCTGCCAGTCGCTAAAGCCTATTACCTTTACCTGGCCGGGTATGGCAATATTCTTTTCCTGCAGGGCCAGGATACTACCGAGGGCGGCCATATCGTTGCAGGCGAAAATGCCATCAATTTCGGGGTGGGCGGCCAGTATTTTCAGGGTGAGGGCTTTACTCTCATCGTGGGTGCCTTGGGGGCAGGTGTGGATGTAGTTATTATTGACGGCAAAGCCATTACTTTTTAAGGCATCGGCATAACCTTGCAACCTGTTTTTCGATATCTCCAGGGTTTCCGGCCCGGCCAGGTGAACAATGTGTTTGCAGCCTTTGTTGATCAGCAGTTCTACCGCCTTGTAGGCGCCCAGATAATCATCAACAATTACCTGGCTGGTTTTTAATTTGTCGGTAACCCGGTCGAAAAAAACTATCGGCAACCCCTCATCGAGCAACTCCTGAAAATGGTTATAGCGGGTCGTCTGCCGCGACAGGGACACCAGCATGCCATCTACGCGGCTGTTCCACAGGGCACGGGTGTCGGTTACTTCACGGTCGTAGTTCTCATCCGACTGGCAGAGGATAACATTATAGCCCCGGGCGTAGGCGATATTTTCGATGCCCGAAATAACCGTGGAAAAAAAGAAATGGATAAGTTCGGGTACAATTACCCCAAGGGTGTTGGTCTTGCTTTTGCGCAGCCCCTGGGCTATCAGGTTAGGCTTATAATGCAGCCGTTCGGCAAGTTCTTTAACCTGCCGTTTGGTTTCGGGGCTGATATCCGGGTGGTCTTTCAGGGCCCTGGAAACCGTAGAGGGGGAGATGTCAAGTTCCCGGGCAAGGTCCTTGATCGTAATATGCGCTTTCACACCACAAAGCTAAGAAAAATTATCCATGAATTAAATATTAGAATAATACAATTTATGACAATACCCGTGCCCTGCCCTTCCCCAGCGTTTACCCGGCAGGCTTTTAAACCTGACACAGATCAGCTTGTGAAGGGAATGTGAATTTTGCAAACGATTGCGGTTACGTTTCCGTGAAAAAAATGTATTAAAAGCTTTGCAGAGCCATTTTATCGTTATAGATTTAAAGTAGCAATAGTTGAAATCAAACGGTTTTTAGCTTTATATATGCTCAACGGAGTGTATAGGCATTGAATACTTGGTTAATAAATTAAATTGCACTTTCTATTGGAAATGGAATACGATTCGATTTCTGATGAGCTGAAAACCCGTTTGATTCGACTATTGTTAATAAGAGAAATATTAAAAAAATTATATTATCGTTAGCTTAAGGTATTGTTTGAAATTGTCTAAATTATATTGTTTATTAAATTTTATTATTATGAAGAGATCGAATTTGTTAGTTAGTCTTTTATTGGCGCTGGCCGTGGGCTTTACCATGTCGTGTAAAGACAAAGCCCCCGATATTGGCGATGGGGGTGGAATACCCGTTGGTGATGGTTTTTATATCACCCAAAGTGGTGTTGACCCGGTAGCCACTTCACAATTGAAGGCCGAGCAGGTTGCCGAAGAAGGTTTTGCTTCTAAGGCCCGGGAAGGTTTTTATGGTAATTATGTTTACCTTACTGCCGGTAACTATGTTATTGTTAATGTGGTTGGCGGTTCTATTACTACCACGTATGGTGGTGCTATAGCTGCGGTTACCGATACCGATGTTTCATCCTGTGGTTTTGATGAGTATTTTGTGGTTTCCGTTGCGGCCGATGGCGCTGCCTTTAATGTAGCTGCCGATGGTTTATACAAGGTAACCCTTGATGTTGGCACCGGTGGTCGTAACGAAGCCTTATTGCACAAAATTGAGAAAGCCGGTTTAATCGGCACGGCAACTGACCTTGGGTGGGGTGGTGATACCGATTTGCCCCTGCAAGGCACGATAACTGCCGATGGCGCTACCTGGGAAGGTACCACCATTAATATGAAAGAAGGGGAGTACAAACTCCGGTTCAACTGCCGCTGGGTAATTGATCGCCTGATCGACCCTGCCGGTGGACTTGCCTATGATAACGGTTATATTGCCTTTACCAACTTTGGTGGTAGTGCCGCTAACCTCTTGCCCGGTAATGAAGGCCCTAACATCCAGATTTCTGCGGCAGATCAGGCACAATATACTATTACGGTTAACTGGACACCGGCCGATGGCTTTTCCATGACCCTTACCCGCACCGGTGATTATGTGCCCCCGGCTTTTGACCCTGCCGACCACCCCTGGGGTGTACGCGGTACAGCCGGTATAGACTGGGGGAACGGTATCGACTTGTATTACAAAAACAATGGCGGCACCCATACCTGGGTGGGCATGATTGAATTGTCTGAAAACGTTGCGGCCGGAGACGGTAGTGGTGAATTTAAGATCACCGATGGTGCTACCTGGCTGGGCGTTGGATTGGTAACGGACAATACCGGTGGCCTTTTAAGTGGCACGGACAATCTGGTAGTTGATGCCGGTAATGGTGGCTTCTATTATATTATTGTTACTACGGCTGATGAAGGGACATCCTACAGCGCCAGTATTGCTAAGGGCCAGTGGAGTATTATTGGCAGTGTTGAGGCAGGCACTAACTGGGATAACGATTTGGTGATGACTGAGTCGGGTAGCTCATTTACACTCACCGGTCAGGCATTGGTTGCCGGGGAATTTAAATTCCGTGCCAATGCCGATTGGCTATACAACCTCGGTGGCGATATGACCGGTTTGTCGGTTGATGGCGCCAATCTTACTATTGCCGCAGATGGTACC
>JALSJF010000270.1 GCA_026989505.1 Cyclobacteriaceae bacterium | reverse complement strand
GCTATTGCCATAGCCTTGGGGGCAACCACCAGGCCCAGGCCGGCATCCCCGTCAACCACGGCTGTACTGGGGGTCTCGTGCACAATTTTAATATTGGGGGCAGGGTTTATCCTGTCGGCATCCCACAGGCGTACATAGCCGATTAAGCGGGCTACCCCATGCGAATCAATGCCCCGCAGGTCGGCAGCGACTAAGACATGGGTTGCTAATTCGGCATCTTTGGGTGGGCAACCCATTTTCAGGAATACCTCATGGGTAAAATCCCAAACCTTCTCAAATTCGTATTTGCTCATCAGGGGGCAAAAGTAAAAAGAAGTTTCTTTCCGGGATGTTTTGCCCGATCATATTTTCATGGCCGGCAACTTTTGCTGCCCCCATTTTGCCTATATTTGAGCTACAAATAATTCAGCAATGAAGTATCAGTCGAAAGAAGAAAAACTTAACTATCTGGCCGCCCTTAATGCAGAGGCCCTGCTGGGCGGTGGGGCAGCCCGCATAGAGGCCCAGCATAAAAAAGGTAAATTAACCGCCCGTGAGCGCATTGAACTGTTGTTGGATGAAGGCAGTTTTGAAGAACTGGGCAAGTTTGTACGCCACCGCAGCCATGATTTCGGCCTCGATAAACAACGTATCCTGGGCGATGGCGTAGTGACCGGCTATGGTAAAATCAATGGCCGCCTGGTGTATGTCTTCTCGCAGGATTTTACCGTTTTTGGCGGCTCATTGTCTGAAGCCTATGCCGAGAAAATTGTGCGGATTATGGACCTGGCGATGAAAAACGGAGCCCCGGTAATCGGCTTAAACGATTCGGGCGGGGCCAGGATTCAGGAAGGCATTGTTTCCCTGGGGGGCTATGCCGATATTTTTTACCGCAATACCCGGGCCTCGGGCGTAGTGCCGCAAATATCGGCTATTATGGGGCCGTGTGCCGGAGGGGCCGTGTATTCGCCTGCCATTACCGATTTTATTATGATGGTGGAGGGCACCTCCTATATGTTTGTTACCGGTCCTAATGTGGTGAAAACCGTTACCCAGGAAGACGTTACCTCCGAGGAACTGGGCGGGGCGCAAACCCATGCCACCAAAAGCGGGGTGTCGCATTTCTCTTGTGCCAATGAGGTGGAATGCATAAAAAACATCCGTAAGCTCCTAAGCTATATCCCGCAAAACTGTGAGGAAACCCCACCGGCAGTAGCCTATGAAGCCAATGACGAAAGCCGCCCGGAGTTGGATGCCATCGTTCCCGAAAACCCCAACCAGCCTTACGATATGCGTGAGGTGATCAATGGGGTAGTGGATGCCGGCAGCTTCATGGAAGTGCATAAAGATTTTGCCCAAAGCATCGTAGTAGGATTTGCCCGTTTGGCCGGTAAAAGTATTGGTATTGTGGCCAATCAGCCGCAGGCGTTTGCCGGGGTGCTGGGCATCAATTCCAGTAAAAAGGGCGCCAGGTTTGTCCGCTTTTGCGATAGCTTTAACATTCCTTTGCTTGTTTTTGAGGATGTGCCCGGCTTTTTGCCCGGTACCGAGCAGGAATGGAATGCCATTATTACCAATGGCGCCAAGTTGTTGTACGCCTTCTCCGAAGCTACGGTGCCGCGTATTACCGTAATCACCCGCAAGGCTTACGGAGGCGCCTACGATGTAATGAACTCCAAGCATATCGGGGCCGACATGAACTACGCCTGGCCATCGGCAGAAGTGGCGGTAATGGGCGCCAAAGGGGCAGCTGAGATCATTTTCCGTAAAGAAATAGCCCAGGCCGATGACCCGGAAGCCAAATTAGCGGAAAAGGTGGAAGAGTACACCCGTAAGTTTGCCAATCCGTACCTTGCAGCCGAGCGGGGCTATGTGGATGAGGTAATTGTGCCCTCCGAAACCCGGGCGAAATTGATTACCGCCTTTGCCATGTTACAAAACAAGGTGGACACCCTGCCCAGAAAAAAACATGGAAATATCCCCTTATAATGGATAAGGTTGCCTTAGTTACAGCCGCCAGCAGCGGCATGGGCGAAGCCATTGCCCGCAAACTGCATGCCCAGGGTTACAAACTGGTGGTGATGTCGGCTTCCGAGAGGATAATGCCGCTGGCAGAAGAGTTGGGGGTGAAATATTTGCGAGGTTCGGTAACCAACCTTGATGATTTACGGCAATTGGTGGCCCTGGCCCAAACTTCCTGCGGCCGGATAGATGTGGTGGTAAACAATACCGGCCATCCACCCAAAGGCGATCTGCTCAAAATTACCGATGAAGAATGGCTTGCCGGCATGGAGTTGGTACTACTTAACGTTATCCGTATGGCCCGGCTGGTTACACCCATCATGCAAAACCTGGGGGGCGGGTCCATTATCAATATCTCTACTTTTGCTGCCCTTGAGCCTTCCTTGCAGTTTCCGGTATCGTCAACCCTACGGGCCGCCCTGGCCAGCTACACCAAATTATTTGCCGATAAATACGGGCCGGACAATATTCGCATGAACAATATTTTACCCGGGTTTATCAACAGTTATCCGGTAGCGGGGGAAATTGTCAGCCAAATACCGCTAAAACGGCCGGGAACCGTTGCCGAAATTGCCGAATCTGTTGCATTTTTGGCTTCCGGTAAGGCCGGCTATATTACCGGTCAGAATATTAAAGTAGATGGCGGCCTGGGAAGGTCAGTTTAACAAAACATTATGGATAAGAAAAGTAAAAAATTTCTCGAAGATTATTTAAACAATGCTTCGCCTACCGGGTTTGAATCCTCGGGGCAACAAATCTGGCTCGATTATATCAGGCCGTATATCGATACCTATATCTCCGACACCTATGGTTCTATGGTGGGGGTGGTTAACCCGGATGCCGAATACAAGGTGGTGATTGAGGCCCATGCCGATGAAATTTCCTGGTTTGTCAACTATATTACCGATGAAGGCTACATCTATGTGATCCGCAACGGTGGTTCCGATCATCAGATAGCCCCCTCAATGCGGGTGAATATCCACACTCCAAAAGGTGTTGTTAAAGGGGTGTTTGGCTGGCCCGCCATCCATGTGCGCCAGGGAGAGAAAGAAACCCAGCCCTCGTTGAAAAATATTTTTATTGATATTGGCTGTTCGTCAAAAAAAGAAGTAGAAAAACTGGGGGTGCATGTGGGCTCGGTTATCACCTTTGAGGATGAACTGATAACCCTGAACAAAAAATATTTTGTGGGCCGGGCGCTTGATAACCGCATGGGCGGTTTTATGATTGCCGAAGTGGCCCGCAGGTTACATGAAAACAAAGTAAAATTACCGTTTGGCCTCTATGTGGTGAACTCGGTGCAGGAGGAAATAGGCTTGCGAGGGGCACAGATGATTGCCGAGCGCATCAAACCCGATGTGGCTATTGTTACCGATGTTACCCATGATACCACGGCCCCCTTGTACAGCAAAATTAAATCGGGCGATATCAAATGCGGTGACGGTCCGGTAATCAGCTATGGGCCGGCCGTACAAAACAATGTGCGCGATATGATTATCGGGGTAGCCGAAAAGAAGAAAATCAAATTTCAACGCTTGTCGGCCTCTCGCTCAACCGGCACCGATACCGATGCTTTTGCCTACTCCAATGCCGGGGTGGCCTCAGCCCTGATTTCCCTTCCGCTCAAATACATGCACACTACGGTAGAAACCGTGCATAAGGACGATGTAGAGCAGGTTATCAAACTCATTTACGAGATGATTGTGCAGCTTCAGGCCGGCCATGATTTCCGGTATATAAAGTAGGAGTAGCCCCGGGAAGATTGTTATTGGCCGTGAAAACCCTTAACTTAAGGGCCGGTTAATTTAACAGAATTATGCGCACCCTAATGCCTATTTTACTGCTGGCGGCTTTTATGAATGGTTGCCAGGGGGAGAAAAGTGAAAGCGCTGAAGCTATTGCGGATAGCCAGGTCTTTATCTCGCCCCTCGGCAAAGAACTACCCCTGCTGGTGCCCGGCAAAAAAATGCAGAATGAATATGAGCAAGCCAAACAGGCGTATGAAGCCGGCCCCGGTAACGTTGATAATATTATTTGGTACGGGCGCAGGACGGCTTACCTTGGCCGCTACCGGGAGGCGATAGAAATCTATACCCGGGGGCTTGAGAAGTACCCGGATGAGCCGCGGCTTTACCGCCACCGTGGGCATCGCTATATTTCCCTCAGGGAATACGCTAAGGCCATTGCAGATTTAACCAAGGCCAGCGAACTGATTGCCGGCACGGAAGACCAAATTGAGCCGGATGGCCTCCCCAATGCCCGTAATATTCCGGTGAGTACCTTGCACGGCAATATCTGGTACCACCTGGGGCTGGCTTACTACCTGCAACATACGTATAAGCAAGCCTTTGATGCCTTTATGAAGGCCCGGGGTACCAGCCAAAATATGGATAATATAGCGGCTACCACTCACTGGCTCTACATGATCAAGCGCAGGATGGGTGAGGGGCGGGAGGCCGAAGAAGTACTGGAGCCGATAACCAACGATGCTGATATCATCGAAAATTTTGACTATTACAACCTCTGCCGCTTTTATAAAGGGTTCATGCCACTTGATTCGCTGCAGCCGGGCAATACCGGCAGCCCGGGCTCTGACGCCTTAAAATACGGTATTGCCAATTGGTACCTTTACAATGGCGATACCACCCGGGCCAGGGAGGCCATGGCGGAAATCCTCTCGGGCAAATCGTGGAGCTCCTTTGGCTATATTGCGGCCGAAAGTGATATGCTGAACTATTTTGGTCAGTAATACTGAATTTCCCGGCTACCCGTCATCGGCTATCAGGTACCACCCAAAAGATTATTTGTATTTTTGAAGGAGGACATTTTTTAATCGTATGGAAAAGAACAACCAGCCGTCCTGTTCGGTATTGCCTTTTGCAGCCATTATTGGCCAGGAGCAAATGAAACTGGCGTTAATGCTGAATGCCATTTACCCGGCCATTGGCGGAGTGCTGATCATGGGGCACCGGGGTACGGCCAAAAGTACTTCCGTGCGGGCGTTGGCCGATTTGCTGCCCCTGCGGCAGGACGGCCCCCTGATAGCCGAAATGGATACCAATGAGGCCCATGAAGAAATCACCCTGCAGGAAGTTCCGGCTGTGGGCCGCCAAACCAATGCCCATGTGCCCATGGTTACCCTGCCGCTAAGTGCTACCGAAGACCGCGTAGTAGGCACCCTGGATATTGAAGCAGCCCTGGCCCGTGGCAAGCGCTCCTTTGAGCCCGGCCTGCTGGCCAAAGCCCATGGCGGCTTCCTTTATATCGATGAAGTTAACCTGCTCGATGACCACCTGGTTGACCTGTTGCTCGATGTGGCCGCCAGTGGCGTTAATATTATTGAACGTGAAGGCCTGAGTGTGCGCCACCCTGCCAAATTTGTTTTGGTAGGTTCGGGCAACCCCGAGGAAGGCGACCTGCGCCCACAGTTGCTCGACCGTTTTGGCCTCTACACCCAGATTACCACCATTACCGATATCGACCAACGGGTAGCGGTGATTAAGAATACCGAAGCCTTCCGCCAGCACCCGGCAGCCTTTGCCAAAAAATGGCAGCCCGCGCAACAAAAATTACAGCAACAAATAGTGCAGGCGATGGAAATCCTCCCGGAAGTGGTTTTGCCCGAAAACCTGCTGGCAAAAACCATTGAGTTGTGCCTGCACCTGAAGATTGATGGCCACCGCGGGGAAATCACCATTTCCCGTGCCTCCCGGGCCCTGGCAGCCCTGCATGGGCGCCTTAGGGTAACCGCTGCCGATATCCGGCAGGTAGCGCCCATGAGCCTGCAGCACCGCTTGCGTAAGGACCCGCTGGAAAAGATCGACTCGGTGCAGAAAATAGAAAACATCCTGGACGAAATATTGCCGGTTACCGACTAAAAGCCTGCCATGAGCTCATTTCCCGGACTGCAAGACCCTTATCTGGCGCTTACCCTGGCGGCTGTTTCCCCCGATTTAAAAGGCGTATTGATTGCCGGCCCCTCGGGTACAGGCAAGTCGGCCCTGGCGCGGGTGGCCAAAGATTTGTTCCCGGCCGGCAGCCCGTTTGTCAACGTACCCCTGAACTGTTCCATGGACCGCCTGGTTGGGGGCATAGATATTGAACGCTCACAACGGGCGGGTAAGCTGGTGGCCTATTCCGGTTTGCTGGCCAGTGCCCATGGCGGGGTACTCTACATTGATGAAATCAACCTGTTACCGGATGATCTGAGTGCCGTGGTTATGCAGGCCGTAATGCAAGAGGAAGTACAAATGGAACGCGAAGGGGTATCCTATACCTACCCGGCAAAATTCACCCTGGTGGGAACCTTTAACCCGGCTGAAAAAGAGCTGCCGGCTGCTTTTTACGACCGGCTGGCCTTCCTGGTTTTTTCGGAAACCATCGGTCATCTGGGGTGGCGCATGTTTGTTACCGCCCGGCAGCAAAAGGGGTTAGCTATTCCTGCTGATGTTATTGCCCGTGTTAACCGGGCCCGGGAACTACTGCCGGGAGTAACCATTACCGATAAGCAAATGGGTGAACTTTGTCAATATGCTACCGAAATGGGCGTGGAAGGTAACCGTGCAGAAGTACTGGCCGTGCGCTGTGCCAAAGCCAATGCCGCCCTGAATTTCAGGGTGCCGGTGACCCATGAAGATATCTATCTCGCTATCCGGCTTATTTTTATGCCGCGGTTGGGCGACCATGCCCTGGCCGACAGCAAAATCTCGCGCAGGAGCAAGGCCCCCGACCGGCAGGGGGAAGGGACCGACAAAGGGGAAGGGCGAGCACCGGAAACGGACAAGGCCAGACAACAAGAGGGTAGCAAACCAACCTCGCCACAACAAAAGTCATCCGGTATAAAAGGGCTGGGGGATGAAAAACGTGTTTCATTAAAGGACATCATGCCGGAGCCGGAAGAGGAAGAGTTTGGCCTGGCCGACCTGCCTAAGTTTTCGGGGCGTACAGAAAAGAAAACCAGGAGTGGCAAACATCACCTCGCTAAAAACCATCAGCGGGGCCGGCATGTGCGTTCGGTGCCGGGTTCGCCCGCCAAAGGCCGCCTTGATATCATGGCAACCTTGAAATCGGCTGCTATGTACAATGCCGCCAGCGGCAACAAGACGGCAGCAGGGCAACGGCCGAAAATCCGTAAGGAGGACTTTCATATCAAGAAATTCCAACAGCGCTCAGGGTTGCTTTTCATCTTTGCCGTTGACGGGTCGGGGTCAATGGCCATTAACCATTTTGCAGCAGCCAAAGGAGCGGCCCTTAAATTACTGGAGAAAGCGTATGTCTATCGCGATCAGGTGGCGCTGATCTATTTTCGTCATCAGCAGGCGCAACTGTTATTAGCCCCCGGGGCCAGCGTAACCCAGGCCGCTGCCGCCCTGAAGCATGTACGGGCCGGGGGCAAAACACCTCTGGGCAGCGCTTTGCTTAAAACCATCGATCTGGTAAAAAAAAATAATGCCCAACGAACGGCCCCGGGTACAGTGTTAATCCTGTTTACGGATGGCAAGGCCAACCAGCCCTGCCATGCGCAAGAAGGGCAAGACCCGGCCACCGTGGCCCAAAATGAGCTTAAACCGATCTGCGGGATGCTGAGGGAAGAAATTTCGGC
>JALSJF010000269.1 GCA_026989505.1 Cyclobacteriaceae bacterium | reverse complement strand
CTTCGGTAAACGGGTTGGCACCTCCGGTATTATTGTTCAGCCAGTTACCGGTTAGCTGAATAACACTTTGGTTATCGATAACCCCGTCCTGACCATTGGTTTGACTAACATAACCCCCGTAAATCGTCATCGTTACGCCACTTTCCAGTACCAAATCTGTCATCCCATCATTATAGACATTAAAAGCGGTTTGCCCTGCTGCATTAAGTCCGGGCAAGGCCATCAGGGTAATGATAAGTGTTAGGTTACGCACCATCGGCTATTATTTTTTCGCAGTAATACCCCGGTTCATATCCGTGGTAATGGTTTCCAGAAGTTTTTTTATTTCCTGCATTTCTTTTTCCAACTCCGTGTAATCCGCCAGGGCCGAAGTGAGACGCAAATTGTCTTTTTCCAACTGCTCTATCCTGGCCTTCAACTCCTTAATAGCCTCAACCAGAATAGGGGTCATTGATGCGTAGGTCACGGATTTATAGCCCTGTTTATCTGTTCTTACCAATTCAGGGTAAACCTGCTCCACGTCCTGGGCGATAAAGCCTATCTGTTTCTCCGCACTAAATGCCATCGCGGGAAATTCTTTCGTCCTCAGATAATAGCTAACCCCCTGCAGCCTGCTTAACTTGTCGAGAGACCCATTCAAAGGAACGATATCACGCTTAAACCTATAATCGGAGAAAGTTCCCGCGGCCACAGAAAACGTGATAGAGCCGGTATTCATCCTCATGATATCACTTGTACCCAGGGTTGAGGACTGGGAGATCACATAGTTTCCGGTTGACAGGTCGAGGCCCGTGGCATAATCGGTATAAACAGCCGGGGTTGTAGTATAGGTTACACTGATACGCACATGATCAACCTGGGCCGTAACATATCTGCCGGCTACAGTTGCCGAAATAACCACACCAAAATCGGCAGCATTAATTTGCGCTTCCGTAGCGGTGCCGGCATAACTTGTATATGCATCAGCTGTGGCCCAGGCAGTGCCCGATGCCAGGTTGGCCCCTATCAGCGCCCCACCGCTGTACAGGCTTACTACATTATCGGTAGTGTTGCCAAAAGCATTGTTAAGTACAATGCCCCCAACGCTCATATCTTCTACTCCGCCTGCATACTGCGTAGTAGGCTGTTCTGTACCACTGGCTGTAATAGCCTTGGTAGAAACATTAAAGCTGCCGTCAGGGCCACTATTAAATTCCTGCTCTACCTGGACACTATAGCCCGCAGGTTCGGTTAAAATTCTGCCATCATTACCAAATCCAGCCGTTGAGATAACCATATCACCCTGATTAACCGTTAGCGGGGTAGCCAGTTGTAAACTACCTACGTTATTCGCAGTATTTATAGCTGATGCCGATACAGGGTTGGTTTGATCAACATACTGGTAACTACCGGCAAAATAGAACTGCGCATCTCTAACTTGTCCACTCCAGGTAAACGATAAGCTTGTGCCTGCCGCCAGGGCAATATCGGCTTCTGACAAGGTCCAAATTTCTAAGGTATGGTCATCATTATTGCCATTTTGAATAACTCCCCGGTTCGTTAGAGCCCGTCCCCCATACGTTACTGTAGTTAACGTTTCAGCACTGCCATCATTATTATTTTGAAACACACAAACTACCAAAACCCGGTCGGTACCGGCACTAACAGTATAGTTATAACTATAGGTAGTATTGTTGTTACTATGTGCAACACCACTCCAGGCATCAAGTGGGGTTACAGGATTATTAGCATAACTTTTTTCTACCTCAATACTTATCCCGTCAATAGTAGCCCCGGCCGGAATAGCGAAACCAATATTGGCATATAAATAATTAGAGGTACCAAAAGTTGCCGTGGCATAGGTGTCATCTGTAGCATCGGCATTAGGAGGGTTAACCCAGGCAATAGTACCTACCCCGGTAAGGTTTGATGAAGTACCCGATAAAGGGCCGGAGGTAATAGCCCCGGTGCCGGCTGCCTGCGTTTGGTAACGAATGGCTACATCACCGGAAATAACATTTTGGTCCCGCTTTAAATGCAGGATTTCCGTTGGGGTATCCGTACCCAAGCCCAAGCCTTGCGCCCAGCCGGTGTGTGCCAGGAAAAAGGCCAGATTGATAATGGTGAGTCTTCGGAGTATCATATTTACAGGTAAATTGTTCATCGCTATCGATTTAATTTAATGTTAATCGCCAAATTTCCAGGAGGTGCTACACTTTTAATAATTTCTTCCCCTTATATTTCAACTATATACCAATTAAGCAGAATTAGTAAACTGCAAAACTTCATATTATGATTTTTTTATCTGCGCTGTCCATCCTATTAAAGTATAAACAATAATAAATCATAAAATTAATACAACGGATAGATTAATTATCTTTCCACCTATATAATTGTCTTGAATTTTAATTGATTTCATGTTCGTCCCTGCGGTTTATAGCAAAGCAGCTTACAATTATGTCGGTACCTGCCTCCATCAATAAGATTTAATTCACCCAGCCAAACGTACCACCGCATAGCCATTTACTCTCCTTAAACCCTAATGTTTGCAATAGCCCGGCCGCTTCTGCCGAACGCCCTCCCCCCTTACCGCAGGCGGCAATGATTAGGGTGTCTTTACTGATGGGGCCAATTTCCCTGCCCAGGGTTGCAAGGGGGATATTTATCGCCTGCGGAATATGCTGTTCGGCATATTCGGCCGCACTGCGCACATCCACGATGATGAGCTGCCGGCTGCCGGCCATGTGTGCTTTTACCTCTTCCGGGCTTATGCAGTCGCTTTTTTTTACAGCCACATGTGGCGGGGTGGTCATGCGTACTAAAATGATCAGGGATGAGAAAATAGTCAGGCCTGCGATCACGCCTACCGAAGGCATTACCCCCAGCGTATCGGCAATGATGCCGGTAAGAATGGCGCCAAAAGCATAGCCCGAATCGCGCCAGAGGCGGAACACCCCGATGCTGGCCGCCCGCTGTTGCGGATGGGTATAATCGGCCATGCCCGCCAGAAATGTCGGATAAACAATGGCTGTTCCCAAACCTAAAATTACCGACAGCACAATATAATGGCTGTACGTATGGGCAAAGACCATCAGCAATAGCGTTACCCCCTGCAGGAACATCCCCCAAAAGAGCATCTTCTTCTTATTGAAATGATCGGCCATTTTGCCGGTAAACAATTGCCCCAGGCCCCATACCACAGGATAAACGGCCACAATAACCGCTATTTGTGCCAGGCCAAAGCCTTTCATCGCCAGCAGGATGGGAAACAAGCCCCACACCATGCCGTCATTAAGGTTATTTACCAACCCGGCCTGGGATATGGAGCCGAGGTTATTGTCTTTCCAGGTGGTTTCCCAGAAAATATTTTTCAGCTTCCGTACGGCACTGGTAGTCATTTCCTTAGCTACATGGTGTTCAGTATCCTTCACAAAAAACCAGGAGCCCAGCAACCCCAGACCGGCAAAGCCAAAGCCCAGGTAAAACGGATAGGGGCGCAACCCATACTCCGCGGCAATCCAGCCGGTAAGAAAGGCCACCGCCCCCACCGCGAGGTAGCCGGCCGACTCGTTAATGCCCATAGCCAGGCCCCGGTCCTTCTCCCCCACCAGGTCAATCTTCATCACTACCGTGCTCGACCAGGTAAGCCCCTGGTTAATGCCCAGCAAAACATTGGCAAAAACAATCCAGCCCCAGCTATCGGCATAAATAAGGATAAACGGTAGGGGCAAAGCAATCACCCAACCCATCACCAACAGGTTTTTCCGTCCGACTTTGTTGGCCAGCACCCCGGTAAAGTAATTGGTGATGGCCTTGGTAAAGCCGAAGACAATAATAAACGATAAGATGGCCGTTTTGGCAGCAATGGCAAAGTCCACCTCAGCAATCTGCGGCAGGATGGAACGTTCAAGCCCTACCATACCGCCCACAAAGGCATTAATAATCACCAGCAGGGTAAACTGCTGCCAGTTATTTTTCAATCCGAGTTCTACATTTTTTTTCATAAATTTTTAGGCTGATTTCATCATCACCACTTCCGCTAAGCGTACCGCCCTGAAGCCTGCGGCATTAAGTTGCTGCACCACCTCATCGGCCAGGGTGCACAACTCGCCCCGGCAATAGGCCACGATAAGCTTGCCCTTATCTAATTGCACCATAGATTTGCCCAATTGGTTATGGGGAATATTGATCGCCCCCCGGTGATGACCGTGCCGGTACTCTACCGCAGGGCGTACATCCAATAAAATATAATCTGTTGCAGGAAGTTCCGCAATCACCGCCCGGTCCGTGCCATATTGTTGCCGGAACTGGCCGATGGTGTGCTTTAACTCCACCAATTGGCGAAAGGCCGTAATATGCAGGGCTTTCAGCAAAGAAATTATGGTTTCATCGGCCAACCGGTAATATATGCTGGTGAATTGACGCCTGGCTTTAACTAATTTTAGCTGCTTGAGAATTTGCAGGTGGTTCGAGGTATTGGTAAGGGTCATCCGGGCCTCCCGTCTCAGCTCCTCTACATTTTTGGGGCCATTGGCCAACAACTCCAATAGTTCTAACCGGTGCGGGTTACCCATGGCTTTGGCTACCGAAGATATAAGCTCATAGCCCTTGCTTTTAAACTCAACTTTTTTCATAACACAATGATAATCATTTTATTCCAGTATTCCATGGAATACTGGAATAAAAATAAAACCAGGGTATTAGATAGCGGTTATTACAAAATATCCCCTATTTTTGTGCCGTGAAGAAATTAGCTTCCTTATTGGCGTTTTATGTTTTTACCCTGGTGTTGATGCCTTGTTTCGACAACGAGTACCATCAGGATGAGGCCGCTGCCGCCACCGAGCATATTTTCGATGGCTCCCATTCAGAGCTATGCTCACCTTTTTGCAGCGACCACGAATGCCATACCCATATTACCCTATCGCTGGTGAATTCATTTTTCACCCCCGAACAGTATGGCGAGGCTACCCCGGTAGAAATAGTTACCGAAGTGGCTACCCCATTCTTTGCTATCTGGCAACCGCCCAAGATCAGCTAAGCAAGCCCTGCCTGTATTTTTCGTAAGCCCCCCATCCGTGCCAGGATTGGCGGGTTCATTACCTATAATCCATTATAAAAAATTACCTAAGATGATCAATCAGATAATCTCATTTTCTATCAAAAACAAGCTCATCATCGGCCTGCTGGTGCTAGCTTTAATCGGCACCGGCATTCATTCGATGATGACCATTAACCTGGGCTCGGTACCCGATATCACCAACAACCAGGTGCAGGTGATCACCGTGGCCCCTAACCTCGGCACCGAAGACATCGAGCAGTTTGTTACCTACCCCGTTGAACTGGCTATGGCCAACCTGCCCGATGTAATCGAATTGCGGTCGATTTCCCGTTTCGGGCTGTCGGTGGTCACCATTGTTTTCGAGGACCGCATGGGCACTTACCTGCCCCGGCAACTGGTGCAGGAGAAGCTCATTGACGTGAAAGAGTCGATTCCGGCCGGCTTTGGCGAACCGTTTATGGCCCCCATTGCCACCGGCCTGGGCGAAATTTACCAATATACCCTCAAGCCCGGGCCCGGCTATGATTCGGTCTATTCCGCTACCGATTTACGTACCATCCAGGACTGGATCGTGAAACGCCAGATGGCCCTGGTACCCGGGGTGGTAGAGGTAAACACTTTCGGTGGCGAGCTCAAACAATATGAAATATCCCTCGACCCCAACAAGATGAACAGCATGGAAATCACCATGTCGGAAATCTTTACGGCCCTGGAGAACAATAACGCCAACACCGGAGGTGCCTATATCGAGAAAAACCACCAGGCCAATTTTATCCGCGGTGAAGGGTTGGCCCGTTCGCTGGCCGACCTGGAAATGATCGTGGTAAAAACCATTAACGGGGCTCCGGTGCTGATTAAAGACGTAGCCAACGAGGTACGCTACGGAGCGGCCATCCGCTTTGGCGCCCTCACCCAAGACGGGCGGGAAACCGTAGGCGGCCAGATCCTGATGCTGAAGGGGGAAAACCCCAACAACGTAATCAAAAATGTTGAAAAACGCATTAAAGAAATCCAAAAGTCGCTGCCCGAAGGCCTGCGCATAGAGCCCTTCCTCAGCCGCAGTGACTTAATTGCCCGCACTACCAGCACGGTAACCAAAAACCTGGTAGAAGGGGCGCTGATTGTGATATTTGTGCTGGTAGTATTACTGGGCAGTTTTCGTGGCGGCCTGATTACCGCTTCTATTATCCCGCTGTCGTTGCTTTTTGCCTTTATCCTGATGAAACAATTCGGGGTATGGGCCAACCTTATGTCGCTGGGCGCTATCGACTTCGGTATTATTGTTGACGGGGCCGTGATTGTGGTGGAAGGAGTGGTCCACCACATTGAAAAGCGCCTGAAAAAGGGGATGAACAATTTTTCGGCTGCCGATATGGACCAGATTGCCTATGAGTCGGGCAGTAGTGTGATGAACTCGGCTTTTTTCGGCCAGTTGATAATCCTCATCGTATTTACTCCCATCCTCTTTCTCACCGGTATTGAAGGCAAGATGTTCCAGCCTATGGCCTATACCTTTGGCTTCGCTGTGTTAGGGGCAATTATCCTCAGCCTTACCTATGTGCCCATGGTTTCGGCCCTCTTCCTGAAGCCGGCCAAAGCCGGCAGCAAAGGTATTTTTACCCGTTTCGAACATGCCATCCAGCACCTGAGCGATAAGATCATGAAGGTCATCCATAGCGGTTATGAACCTATCCTGAAATCTGCCCTCAACTACCGTAAACTGGTGTTGGCGCTGGCTACCATTTTATTGCTGGTGTCGGGATATATTTTCTCCCGCCTGGGCGGTGAGTTCATTCCTAAGCTCGATGAGGGCGATATTGCCCTGCAGGCCCTGATTAAGCCGGGCAGCGCCCTCAGTGAGTCAATAGAAGTATCAAAAACAATGGAGCGCATCATCCTCGATAATTTTCCGGAAGTAAAAACCGTGGTAGCCCGTATCGGGGTAGCCGAAATCCCCACCGACCCCATGCCGATGGATATTGCCGATGCCTACATCATCCTGGAAAAAGATAGGGACAAATGGGTCTCTGCTTCCTCCAAACAGGAGTTAATCGATAAAATCCATGAAAAGATTTCGGTCATCCCGGGGGTGAATTATGTTTACACCCAGCCGGTGGAACTGCGCTTTAACGAACTCCTTACCGGAGTGCGCGAAGATGTGGCCATTAAACTTTATGGCGAAGACCTGAACATCCTGGCGGCCAAAGCCCAGGAAATGGCCAGGATCATTGGCTCGGTAAAAGGCGCAGCCGATGTACGGGTAGAAGCGACCAGTGGCCTGCCTCAGATAACAGTGACCTACAACCGGGCAAAGCTGGCCCAGTATGGCCTGAATATCAAAAAATTGAACCAGTATGTGAGTTCGGCCTTTGCCGGGGCTTCGGCCGGGGTGATTTTTGAAGGGGAAAAACGCTTTGATGTGGTGATCCGGTTATCGGAAAGCTACCGGCAGGACATCAATAACCTGATGGACTTATTCGTGGACCTGCCGAATGGCAGCCAGGTGCCGCTGAAGGAGGTAGCCGAGATCAGCTACAAGCCGGGACCAATGCAGATCTCGCGCGACAACACCTACCGCAGGATTTATGTGGGCGTG
>JALSJF010000268.1 GCA_026989505.1 Cyclobacteriaceae bacterium | reverse complement strand
GTTTCGTCAATTTCTTCCAGCAGGTCATCAATCTGGTTTAAGCTGGGGCGCACATCAATGGCCGGGTCAAGCAGACCGGTAGGCCTGATCAGTTGTTCAACCACTACCCCTTCCGAGGCTTCCAGTTCATAGTCAGCCGGGGTGGCGCTAACATAGATCACCTGGTTAATCAGCGATTCGAATTCATTGAAGGTCAAGGGGCGGTTGTCCAGGGCAGCGGGCAGGCGGAAACCATATTCCACCAGGTTTACTTTACGCGAGCGGTCCCCCCCCCACATGGCCCTTACCTGCGGCAGGGTAACATGGCTTTCATCCACCACCATAAGGTAATCATCCGGAAAATAATCCAGCAGGCAAAAGGGCCGGGAGCCGGCATGCCTGCGGTCGAAATAGCGGGAGTAGTTTTCCACGCCCGGGCAGTAACCCAGTTCCCGCATCATTTCCAGGTCAAATTCGGTACGTTCTTTTATCCTTTTGGCCTCAATGTCCCGCCCTTCTTCCTCAAACAGTTGAATCTGGGCCATCATATCGTCCTGGATCTCGTAAATAGCCTGCTGCAGGGTGTCTTTGCCGGTCACAAACAGGTTGGCAGGATAGATGGTAATGGTGGTTTCTGCCGTAATTTTTTTGCCGCTGGCAGGGTCAATAATATGCAGGGCTTCAATCTCATCACCCCAGAAAACTATGCGGTAGGCAAAATCGGCATAGGCCACAAATACATCAACCGTATCCCCGGTAACCCGGAAGGTGCCCCGCTTAAATTCAGCCTCCGTGCGGCTGTAGAGGATATCCACCAGATCAAACAGCAACCGGTTACGGGCTATTTTGTCCCCCGTATGCAACTCAACCACATTTTTGCCAAATTCTTCCGGGTTACCGATGCCGTAAATACACGATACGGAAGCCACCACAATGATATCCCTGCGGCCACTTAACAAAGCTGACGTTGCGCTAAGGCGTAATTTTTCAATTTCTTCGTTTATGGAAAGGTCTTTCTCAATATACAGGCCCGTGGTTGGAATAAAGGCTTCGGGCTGGTAATAATCATAGTAGGAGATAAAATACTCCACGGCATTGTCGGGGAAAAATTGCTTAAACTCCCCGTATAGCTGGGCGGCCAGGGTTTTGTTGTGGCTTAGCACCAGGGTGGGCTTCTGCACCTGCTGAATAACATTGGCAATGGTAAAGGTTTTGCCCGAGCCGGTTACCCCCAGCAGGGTCTGGGCCCGGTCGCCCCGCTCAATGCCCTCTACCAGTTGGGCAATGGCCTGAGGCTGATCGCCTGTAGGTACGAATTTGCTGGTGAGTTTGAAGGGCATGGGTACAGTACCTTAAATGGAAGCACAAAAGTGGGGGAAAATACGCACTTTGCTTTCTCTTTTCACTGAAAAAAATATATTTTATTCAAATAGTTCAATTATCACTTTATAGTTTGTATTACCATGAAAAATCAGGATGGTTTAATCGCCCGGCTTATCGAGCTTCATGTTGACAACGAAAAGCGTATCGAGCAAAATGCCAGGCGCATTACCCTGGCCGAAAAAACCACGAAGCTTTTATTCAGGGGCTGGTAAAAGTAGATGATAAGCCCGACCGTCTTATCCAACCCGGGTGGAAGGAATTTTTCAGCATCCGCTAACCCGAAAAATTCTTATAAATTTCCCGGTTTAACCCTGTCCTGTCCATATTTCCCAAGATTTTTCCGCTTGCAGGTGCAGCATTTCCAGGCCGTTTTTGGTTGTGGCCCCACGGGCGGCTGCACGGTGGAGGAGTTCGGTCTGTTCGGGGTTATAAATCAAATCATAAACAAAATGCCCCGGCCCCAGCCGCGCATAGGGGATATCCGGGCACTGGCCGGTATGCGGTGCCATGCCCAAGGGGGTGGTATTGATGATCAGGCGGCTTTCGGCCAGCAGGTCAGATGACTTTAACCCGGCATAGGTGATTGTTTGCCCGGCCTTACGCCTGGATACCAGGGTGTAGGGGATATCACGGTCCGTCAGCACGGCCGTTACGGCTTTGGCCGCCCCGCCCGTACCCAGTACAATGGCTTTTAAGTGGCGGTGGTCTTCCGGCAACCAGGCAAGCAGCGATTGTTCAAAACCATAATAATCGGAGTTGTACCCGGTCAGCTTCTTATCCCTTATTTTGATCACATTCACCGCCCCCACTTTTTCGGCCGAAGGGTCCAGCCGGTGTACATAAGGGATGACCGCCTCTTTGTACGGGATGGTCACATTCAGCCCCAGCAGTTGCGTATTGGTATCAATGATGTTTTGGAGTTCACTGATAGCACGGATCTCAAAAAGTTGGTAGTCATGTCCGGCCAGCCCTTCGCGGGCAAATTTCCCGGTAAAATATTTTTTAGAGAAAGAATGCGACAGCGGATAGCCGATTAAACCATAAACACGGGCCATGATCAGCGGGATTTTATTTGCAGGGCTATTTTTTCAATTACGACCACAATAAAAAAGCCAACCGCCATAAACAGGATGGCCTGGATAACTACCGGATCGTGGCCGGTTACCGCAAAATATTGGTTGGGCATTACATTCATCTCTACAAAAGGCACCTGGTTGCCATGGCGGTCGAGCCGGTATTCCAGGGTTTCTTTCCACGGCCAAAGTTTGTTTAATGAGCCCATCATGAAACCGGCCAGCAAGGCTACGGCCATGTTGTGATACTTGCTTAGCAGCCACGAAATCACCCGTACAAACGACACCAGACCGATTATACAGCCCAGCATAAATAACCCCAGTACCACTAAGTTTAATTCACTCATGGCGGTAAGAATGTATTCATACTTACCGATGATGAGCAGGATAAAGGCGCCTGATATACCCGGCAGAATCATGGCCGAAATACCTAAAATACCGCTGGCAACAATCATCGGGTAAGAGTCTGCGGTATGGGCCGGGGTGAGGCTGGTAATAACCACCGCCAGGGCAATACCAACCAGGCCGGCTACAAGCACAGTCCAGCGCCACCTGGTTATCTGGCGTAAAACTACCACCGATGAAATCATGATTAAGCCCCAGAAAAAGGACCAAAGCTGAATGGGATAGGCCCCCTTGAGGTAGATAAGCAAGGCCGCCAGAGATTTAATACTTACCAGGATGCCGGTAAAGAGGACCAGCAGAAAGTTGCCGTTGATGGCTTGCCAGAAATCTTTAAACTCCCCTTGCAGCAGCAGGCGCAGGTTTACCAGGTTAACCGCTTTAATGGAATTCAGCAACTCTTCATAAATACCCGAAATGAAAGCAATGGTACCCCCGGAAACCCCCGGCACAACATCTGCCCCTCCCATGGCCATTCCTTTCAGGAATAGCACGATATACTCCTTAATGCTTCTCATAAAAATAAGCCGGTTTATTCCTGGCTCAGAAAGTGGTTAAATGTATCGCCACGCAAGCCCAGGCGGATGGTCTCCAGCGGAATCACCTCGTTGGGGGCGATATTGCCGAGGTTTACATTAGCCCCCAAAAGTTTGATAAACCATACCTGCTGCGCTTTTTGGGGCGCTTCCCAGATTATTTTTTCAAAGGGTATTTTCGTCAGGATTTCCTGCACCAGCCCTGAGCGTACTTCGCCACTGGAGCGGAACAAGCCCACATTGCCCCCTTCGCGGGCTTCGCCAATTACTTTCCAGGCCCCGGCATCAAGCTCTTTCTGCATCAATTCAATCCATTTATAGGGTGGGATTATTTTTTCTACATCCTTGGAGCCTACTTCCGAAAGTACGGTTACCTGTTCGGCCAGTTTTCTTACGTACTCGCATTTGCGGTCGTGGTTAAGTTCAATGGAGCCATCCGAAACCTCGGCATATTGCATATTGTATTTGTCCAGTATTTTGCGGTAATCTTCAAACTGGTCCCTGATGATAAAGGCCTCGAACAAGGTGCCGCCAAAGTAGGTTGGGATACCGGCATCGGCATATACTTGCAATTTTTCTTTCAGCCGGGGGGTAACAAAAGAGGTGCCCCAGCCAAGCTTAACAATATCTACATGGTCTCCGGCAACACTAAGGAAGTCCTCTACCTCCCGGCAGCTAAGTCCTTTGTCCATGGCCATGGTAAAGCCGTACTGCCTGGGCTTTTTGGTACGCTCAGGTATGTTTTGCAGGGTGTAATTCATTAGGAATGGTCTTTTCTGAATTTCTCGATTATCTTGAAAAGTGCCTTCTGGGTATCTAAGTTTGCAAAAAACTCCAACAGAACGGTGTGCTTTTCAAAGTCCAAAATTAATGCATTTTCAAGAGTTTCAAAGGCCTGGCGGTACTTGTTGTCGGCAATATAATAAGCAGCCAAACGGTACATTAATTCGGCTTCTTCGGGGTTTTCATCTAAGCCCCGTTTAAGGGTGGTGATGGCCCTTTTCAGGTCGCCTTGCTCAAAGTAAATATACGACCACTCTAACCAGGTTTGCGGGTCGTTGGGCATCAGCATGGCAGCTTCTTCGTAGGCATCAAGGCTGGAGATAAGGTTGCCCACTTTGTAATCGGCTTTGGCAATAGCTTGCCAGTAAACCGGGTTTTCTGTATTGATTTTCAGGGCCTTATTATAAAAGTGTACGGCCTCAAACCAGCGGTTGAGCTTGCTCATACACTGGCCGGCCCCGTACCAGGCCTGGTCGTTCAGGGTTTCCAGTTTAGCCGCTTTCTGAAAATATTTGAGCCCCAGGTCGTAATGCTCCAGTTTTTCGTAAACCGTAGCAATCATATTATACAAGTCCGGGCTGGGGCCTTCCAGTTCCAGGGTACGCTGAAAGGCATTCAGGGCCTTGGGGTAATCTTCGTCCTGCAAATGGGCATTGCCCAGGTTAAAGTGGGCCGAGGAAAACTCATCCTCAATTAACACGGCATACTCAAATGCCTCCTTAGCCTGCGCCAGCCGGTTTAATTTAGCATAAACAATGCCCAGGTTATACCAGGCGAAATAGGCATAGGGGTCGGCATCAATAAATTTCTCGTAATAGGCAATACTTTCTTCGGCCCGGCCGGTTATATCAAGGCAGAAGGCCAGGTCGTAGAGGGCATTTTCATTATAAATATTGAGCGCAATAGCCTTCTTAAAGTAGGCAATGGCTTTTTCGTAGTTCTCCTGGCTTTGCTCCAGCGCCCCGAGGTGGTAATATACTTCATCTTTATGCTCGGCAAAGAGCAGGGCTTTGTTAAACTCGTGCAGGGCTTTGTCCACTTGCTGCTGCATCGAATACAGCGACCCCCTGGCCATAAATATTTCGGCCTCGTTTGGCTGAAAATTCTCGGCCCGGGCCAAAACCTCCAGGGCATCATCATAGTTTTGCAGGTGAATATGTGCCTGGGCCCGGAGCAACATTATTTCAACCGAGAAAGGATACTGCGACTCGGCTTCCCGGGCCGCCATTAAAGCCTTTTTAGGTTTGTTCTGGCCATTGTAAAAGAATATAATCTCTTCGTAATCCTCCAGGTCGAAAAAAGCAAACTGCTGTTTTTTCAGGCTTTCTTCAAATTTTCGTACTAACTCACTACCCCTCTTGCGCTTAAAATCTCCTTCCATGCTAAAAAATTTCGATCAAATTACATAAATAATCTTTATTCAGGTAATACTATAACAAATTGTTCTCCTTGATAATTTCCTCACATGTCCAGGCTATTGATTCTTCCAGGGGAATGAAAGAATAATTCAAGGCAGTGCAGACTTTACGGTTAGAAAATAAATAATTCATGCGGCTTAACCTGATGGATTCCCGGGTAACAATAGCCCTGGTACCCAGCAGCTTTGACTTGATGGTATCCAATATATAGGCAAAAGTAAGGAGTACGGCATTAACTTTTATCTTTGGGGCCGGTTTATGCAGGTAGTGGGCAATAAGCTGAAAGACCTCTTGATAATACGCCTTGCCGGCATTGAGAATATACCTTTCCCCCGAGATGTCATTGAACAGGAATGCCAGGCTGATTTCCGCTACATCGCGTACATCCACATAGTTCATTTCCCCTCCGGGGTAGAAAGCGCGTCCTTCATTTACGTATTTAAAAAGTTGCATGCTCGAACTGTCCCAATCGCCCGGGCCAAGGATGATAGAAGGGTTAACGATGGCCGTGGGCAGGCCTTCTTCCTGGGCCCGCCAGACTTCCATCTCCGCAAAATGTTTTGATTTGGCATAGTTGGAGTTATTGTCCGACTCTTCCCATTTGGTTTCTTCATCAATAACATCAATGCCGGGCTTGCGGCCCAGTGCCGCCACGGAGCTGATATGGACAAACTTTTTCACCTTATGGGTTATGGCCAGGTTAACCATATTGGCCGTGCCGTTAATGTTGGTGTCCATCATAGCTTTTTTATCCTGTTGGTGGAAAGACACCAGGGCGGCACAATGCACTACCCGCTCAACCCCGGCAAAAGCTTTTTCCAGGGCCGGTAAATCCAGGATGTCGGCTTCCACCCATTCTATTTTATCTTGATGGGCGGCCAGCCGGCTGATATTACTGCCGGCCCGTTTTATGGCCCGTACGGGGTGGCCAGCGTGGATGAGCTTTTTAACGATAAAATGGCCAACTATACCGCTGGCCCCGGTGACAAGGATCATAACTCCTGGTTTAAAAGGTTTTGTTTGGCTACCGGGTTCATTGCCGCACTGTTCAGGGTTTTGCCCACGGCCATCAGTTGGTGGGCATTATGGCAGTCTGAACCAATAAAACTAATCATTTGCCTGTTGAGTAGCCGGGCAGCCATTTTTTTTACTTCGGCCGAATAATAACCCGATAATGATAATAAATTCAGTTGTAAAAACACCCCACTATCGTATAATTCCTGCAACAAATCATCCTGCCGGTGAAAATACAGATAGCGTTCGGCATGGGCCAGTACCGGCCGGTAGCCCTTGGTTTGCAGGTTGAAGATGACCTCTTTGATGTTGAGCGGTTTGTTGGTAAAGGAAAGCTCGAAAAGAACATAGTTATCACCAAAGGTAAGCAGGGGGGTGTCCGACCCGATCAATTCGAGAAAGAACTCATCAAGATAATATTCGGCTGCTGCCTCAAGGGTAATGTTAATATTCCCGGCTGCCAGGGCCTCCCTTACCTCCTGCAGTCTGGCCGTAATAATGGCGGCATCATTTTTATAAAAATCATGCATGATATGGGGCGTGGTAATAAGCTTTTTAAAGCCCAGGTTGACAAACCCGTTGATTACCTCCAGGGATTCTTCCAGGTCCTGCACGCCATCGTCAATACCCGGCAGCAGGTGCGAATGCAGGTCGGTGGTGCTTAATAGCCCGGGGAAATTTTTTTTTCTGGTGAAGAAACGGCCAATCATTTGGCAAAGATCGGTTATTCCTGATAATAGGGACTACTGGTATATACATCTCCGTAACTATACCCATAACCCGACTTCTTACCGCTGACCGCATTCAGGATTACAGAGAGGTTGGGGTACCGGCCACTGGCCAGCAGCCGGTTGACGTTCTTAAGAAAAGCAAGCTTGGAGTAATCGGCCCGGAAAACATAAATGGGCAGATCGGCTTTTTGCATGGCCAGCAGGCCATCGGTTACGATGCCAATGGGTGGGGTGTCGAGGATAATAATATCGTAGGCCTCTTTAAGCTTGCCGAGAAGTTCGTCAAACGTGTCGCGTAGCAAGAGTTCGGAAGGGTTGGGTGGAATGGGCCCGGCCGCAATAAAATCAAGCCCGGGTAGTTTACTGTTTTTTAT
>JALSJF010000267.1 GCA_026989505.1 Cyclobacteriaceae bacterium | reverse complement strand
CCGCAGATACAAGAAATACCGCAGGGGGCGCGATGCCGGGCGTTTCAACAATATTTTGGCCCGGTTTGGCAAGGCGGCAGCTTTGATGACCTCCAATGCTACCATCTTTAAACGCGACCGCTATGCCGGCTTTGCCCACTGGCTGATCTTCTGGGGCTTTATCGTATTGTTGATAGGTACGGCTATTGTGGCCCTCGATCATGACTTCCTGCGTTTTTTTGGCATTCATATCCTGCAGGGTAAGTTTTATCTCGGTTTCTCCTTTTTCCTCGACATCTTCGGGGTATTCTTTATCCTGGGGCTGATCATGATGATGGTCAGGCGCAAAACCAATCCTCCCCAACTCGATTACACCCGTGCCGACAAATCACCTACTATTGTCCGCAAAGGCTATTCTACCGATGATATGATCTTTATGTGGCTGCTGCTGCTGATTGCCATCACCGGCTTTGTGATTGAAGGGGCCCGGATTGCGGCTGACAGATCGGTAATGGACTTGTCGTTTGAGCGCTGGTCACCGGTGGGATGGACCACGGCCAATATCATCAACCTGGCCGGCTTGCATGCTTCGGCCAATGATATCCACTTATATACCTGGTGGTTTCATGCGGTGCTGGTGATGTTTTTTATTGCTTACATTCCCTTTTCCAAGGCCATGCACATGCTGGTGGACTATGCCAACCTGATGTTTAAAGATGATATGGCCGCCAAAAAACTGCCCCGGGTCTCCGAGGAAAGGCAGAAAGTAGCCATGGGGTATCAGAAAATTGAAGATTTTACCTGGAAAGAGCTGCTGGATTTTGATGCCTGCACCAAATGCGGCCGGTGCCATGTTGCCTGCCCGGCCCAGAATGCCGGCACCCCGCTCTCACCCCGCGATTTGATCCTGGATTTACGCACCTACGTAAATGATTCTACCGGAGGCGTAGCCGAGTGGTTTGAGCAGAAAGATACCAGCGGCAAAGAACATAAAGCCATTGCCGGTGGGGTTATCGGTAAAGAAACCCTGTGGTCGTGTACCAGTTGCATGGCCTGCGTAGAGGCCTGCCCGGTGGGGATTGAGCACCTGACCAGCATTGTTAACCTGCGCAGGACACTGGTAGAAGAAGGCGACATGGAAGATATGCTGATGGATACCCTGGCCAATATTGGCGATTATGGTAACTCTTTCGGCCAGTCGGAGCGGATGCGGGCGAAATGGACCAGCGAGCTGGATTTTAAGATCAAGGATGTGCGCAAAGAGGAAGCGGAGTACCTGTGGTTTGTGGGGGACTATGCTTCGTATGATGCCCGTATCCAGGGGCTGTCGCGCAAGGTGGCGTCTATTTTTAAGAAAATGGGGGTTGATTACGGCATCCTTTATGACGGGGAGCGCAACTCCGGTAATGATGTGCGCAGGGTAGGTGAGGAAGGCCTGTACGAAATGCTGGTAGAAGATAATATGGCCGTTTTAGACGAGGCCAGGTTCAAAGAGATCTTCACTACGGACCCGCATAGCTATAATACCATTAAAAATGAGTATCCTGAATTTGGCGGTGAATACCCCATTTACCATTATACCGGCTTGTTGCTTCGACTTTATAATGAAGGAAAGCTTAAGTTCAACAAAAAGCTTGATTATAAGGTGACCTACCACGACCCTTGTTACCTGGGCCGCTATAACGGTGAGGTAGATGCCCCCCGCCAGTTGCTGGAGGCCATGGGCGTTACCCTGGTGGATATGCCGCGGTGTAAAGAGAATTCCTTCTGTTGTGGTGCCGGTGGTGGCCGTATCTGGATGGATGATGCAAAAATGGATACCCGCCCGAGTGAACTGCGTATTCAGGAGGCGCTGGGAATAGGCGGTGGCGTAGATCACTTTATTGTTGCCTGCCCGAAAGATTATGCCATGTTTACCGATGCGGTGAAAACCAGTGGCAACGAAGGAAAAATGCACGTGAAGGACATCATAGAGTTGGTGGACGAGGCGATGGGTTAGCCCGGATTGTTGATGAAAATCATGAATAATGAGGTAAATTAACCACCAAACGATTGTTTGTCAGTTAACCCGAAAAATTCATCCGAATTTTTCGGGTTAAGTCCCTTTTCCCGCCTTTCGGAGGGCGGCCCCGTCCTTTTTTAGTCGAACTTGCCGTTGGCCGGAAGGACTCCCTTTCAGGTACAGCGGCACGCCTGGCTTTGCTCTTTGCCGGGGGTAATACTCGTGCATTCCGTTGGCATCTTCTCCGGGTTTGCCGGCCAATCATGCCGGAGCTACCGGCAGCCGGTAACTTTGCCTTGGGTACGTTACCTTTTTTCTTCCAGGGCAATCAACTGGTCAATAATATCGGGCACATCTTCTGTGGCAATTTTCTTCAGCAGGATTTTTTTGTCTTTATCAAGGATATAAACCGTTGGCGTTGACCGTACATCGTAATAGAACTTGACGTACGAGCGTCCGCTAAGGTCAGCCAGGTTTATCCAGCCTAAATCATTATCAACAATAAATTCATGCCACCGTTTGGCATTAGTGGTAGTGCAAATGCCCAGCACCTCCACCCCTTTGGCCTTCAAATCCGGGTAAGCGGCATAGAGAACAGGGGTAGCTTTTTTACAATGCCCGCAATCGGGGTCGTAGAAGTAGAGTACGGTATAGCGGGCCTCGGTATCATACAAGCGGTAATCGGTACCCAGGGTGTCTTGCAAGGTGAAATCGGGAGCTGCATTACCAATCAGGTTCGGCCGGATTGAAGCTGCCCGGGTTTTCAGTTTTTTTAGCGTTTCCTCGTTGGCCCAGGTGGCCTGGCCGGTTGCATAATAGTTATCAACCAGGTGGACAAATATTTTGTCGAAACCCATTACGGGCGACATCTCGTATTTATTGGTCAGGGTAATTAGTAAATAGCGGAAAGCTTCTGCGTTTTTGCGGCTGGCAGCCAGCAGGGCGTCAACTTCCCGGGTTACCGAATCTACCTGCTGAATGACCACATTATCCAGGTAATCCATAATTTTATTGTGCAGCAAGGGCGACCTCAGTAGTCCCGGGTCGGAAATATCTATGCCGTCCCAGAAATGCGCTTTGTAATAGGCATACTTAAACCACAGGCTGTCAACCCCGGCCGGTGGTTCGGGCACTTCCGGGGTTTGCATTAAACGGATGAGCCGGTCTAACAGCGATCCCGGGTACTCCTGTTGCAATTGGGCCTGAAAATCCCGGACTTCCTGATCGATGGCCTTTATTTTGGCCGCTACGGCCTGGCGCTCCGTTTCGGTGGCGGTTGAGTCGATAGACTTTTGCAGGGCTTCGGCTTCCCTGCGTTTGGCCGCGGTAAATTTTTGCATTGCATAAAAGCCAATATTTACCGGGGAGCCGGTGATTTTAGCGGTGGCCACCACATCCGGGGCCGCTCCGCTGATGCTGAAATTTTGCCCGCCAATTAAAAACTCAAAATATACCGAGGGCGAATAATAAAAATAAATCCCTTCGGTAAGGGGTTTGTCACCCCTGAAAACCGCCTTGCCTGCGGTTATCCGGGCGGTGTCGTCAACGTAACGCTGGGTGGCAAAATGATGGCCGAGGTAGGCCACGGTATCGGCTTGGTTTTTAATCTCCGTTTTTATGGTGTACCCCTGGGCCTGGGCCAGGCTGCCGGCCAGAGATAAAATAACAAGGGTAAAAAAAAGGGTTTTCTTCATTTGCGGTAGTAATTGAATTTTCGGGTTACCAATATGCAAACATCGTGCAAGTTATGGAAAGGTGGGCAATCGCTTAAAACAAAGTGTCACTTTTTTCGGCTGCTTCGGCCGCCATTTTTTCAGCTGCCTCCTTGCCGAGGTAGTTGTCGATAATATTATGCCCGAGGTAGAGCAGGGGTGTCAGTACAATGGCTACCACAAACTTATACAGGTAGTTGATGATACCCACGGCAACAATTTGCTTAAACGGCCAGGGTGGGTTGCCAAAGATGTAGAAAGCGATGAACAGCACCACAAAGCTGTCGAGCAACTGGCTGATCAGGGTGGAGCCGGTAGCCCGTAGCCAGATCATTTTCGGGCCGGTAACTTTACGTAGCTTCTGAAAGACATATACATCCAGGAACTGCCCCAGCATAAAAGCAATCAGCGAGCCCACAATAATGCCCAGCCCCTGGCGAAATATTTTAGTATAGGCGAAATCTATATCAAAGGCGTTACCGGCACTGTCCACCTTATTGATATCCAGCCAGAAAGCGGCCGGACTCAGGGAGGTGACCACGGCAATCACCAGAAATACATAGATAATCAGCCCGATGGTAAGGAAGGTAATTTGCCGCACCCCCTTTTTACCGAAATATTCATTGATGATGTCGGTGGTGATGAATACAACAGGCCAGATAATGGCCCCGGCCGTAAGGTTAAAATCAAGAATAAAATCACCGAACAAATTGATATTGGCCGGGGAGAGGCTGAGTGACCGCTCCAGGGAGAATATTTTCACCCCGATCAGTTCGGCTACTACGGCATTGGTAATAAAAACACCGCCCAGAAACAGCAGCAGCTTATTCTTTTTATTTGCCAGGGTCGCCTTCATCCGTTGTTAATGTTAAAGGTTTCACCTTCGAGGGCCAGGTAACTCCGGGGAAATATTTTACGTGCTTCCTCTTCCAAAGGGGCCAGGTCTTTGTAACGGGCCGAGAAATGCCCCAGCAGCAGGGTCTGTACCCCGGCATCGCGCGCCAGTTGGGCCGCCTGCCCGGCTGTGGCATGATAGGTTTTCGTGGCCTTCAGTTCTTTTTCGGTTAAAAAGGTGGCCTCGTGGTAAAGCATATCCACCCCTTTAATGCTTTCGGCCAGTTCCGGCAGGTACAGCGTATCGGTACAATAGGCATAGCTGCGCGCTTTTCTGCGGCCCAGGGTCATGTCGTTGGCAGCGTATTTGGTTCCCCCATGGCCATCCGGTACATCTTCCCCTTTTTTCAGCAGGGCGATTTCACCGGGTTTGATACCGGCCGGCAGCCTGTCTTTATTAAGCCGGAAGGGGTGGGGCTTTTCGGCAAATACAAACCCCACACAAGGAATGCGGTGCTGCAGGGCCAGGGTGGTTACGGTAATTTTTTTGTTTTCGTAAATAACTTCGCCCCCGGCCATGGTAAGCGGATGAAAATGCAGCGGGTAGCGAAAGGTAGTATCCGAGTAGCGCAATTGGATGGTGAGTATCTCACTTAATTGCGGTGGCCCGAACAGGTGGATTTCTTTGGTACGCCCCTGCAAATGCAATGACGATAATAACCCCATCAGCCCCAGGTAATGGTCGCCATGCAAGTGGCTGATAAAGATAGCCTCTAAGCGCTGGGCCTTAAGGCCAAATTCTTGCAGCCGTAACTGGGTGCCCTCACCGCAATCGAGCAGAAAATGGTGGTTTTGGATATGCAAGTGCTGGGCCGTATGGTGCCGCCCATAGACAGGAATGGCCGAATTAGACCCCAGGATGGTAACTGCAAATGGCAAGGTTAACCTATTCTTCCGAGCCTTCTTTCAGGTCGTTTTCAATATCGTGCATAAACACCGCATCAATGGCTTCTTCAATGGTGGGCAGGATATTGAGCACCCCGTCAAGCTGCGAAATCTTGATCAGCTTCATGGTGTGTTCTGAAAGGGCGGCCAGAATAAAGATGCCCCCGTCTTGCTGATAGGTACGGTTACCCACCAACAGCGAACTGAGGCCGGAGGAGTCGGTATAGTTTACCTCGCTGAGGTCGAGGATGATGTTGCGCGTGCCTTCGGCATTCAGGGTAATCAGCTCTGTCTTCAGGGTAGGGGCCAGGGTAGAGTCCAGCTTAGGCTCGTTGAGTTTGAAGATGCAGTATTTTTCTTGTTTATCAACCGTGTATTTCATGGCTTTGCTTCTTACGTATTGTATAATCTAAATTTTGTTTGTGGTTAACCAATTGTTTAGGTTCTGATAAATTCTATCGGCCAAATTTACGGCATTATTAATTTTTAACGGCTTCCCGGTGAAAGAACTGTATAGTTCTATGTAGCGGACGGAGATCATCTGTACGACTTCATCCGTCATTGCCGGTATTTTTTGCCCCTCCTGGCCCTGAAAACCGTTTTCAATCAGCCACTGGCGTACAAACTCTTTCGAGAGTTGCTTTTGCGGTTCCCCCGCAGCTTGCCGGGCGGCATAACCGTCACGGTAAAAATACCGTGACGAATCGGGCGTGTGGACCTCGTCTATTAAATAGATTTCCCCGTCTTTCAAGCCAAATTCATATTTGGTATCCACCAGGATTAAGCCCCGCAGGGCTGCCTGCTCGCTGCCCCGGGCAAAAAGCCGGTAGGTGTAGTCTTCCAGTTGCCGGTAGTGGTCTTCGCTGACGATGCCGCGGGCAATTATTTCTTCCCGGGTAATGTCTTCGTCATGCCCTTCCCGGGCTTTGGTGCTGGGGGTGATAATGGGGGAAGGCAGTTTGTCATTTTCTTGCAGCCCCTCGGGCAGGGGCACCCCGCACAGGCTGCGTTTGCCGGCCCGGTATTGGCGCCAGGCATGGCCGGCCAGGTAACCACGGATGACCATTTCTACGGCAAACGGCTCACATTTATGCCCTACCGAAACATTAGGGTCGGGGGTGGCGATGAGCCAGTTTCTGACGATGTCAGTGGTGGCCGCCAGGCTTTCGGCCGCAATCTGGTTCAGCACCTGCCCTTTGCCGGGAATAGCCCGGGGCAGGATTACATCAAAGGCTGAAATCCGGTCGGTGGCCACCATAGCCATTATATCGGTGAAATAATAAACATCCCGCACTTTGCCACGGTAAAACCCTGATTGCCGGGGGAATGAAAAGGAGGTTTCCTTGATTGCCTTCATGGGCGCAAAAATACGGGGAATAGCCGTTTTTTAATTAGTTATGATGGGAATTAATTACGCAGGTATCCCGGCTGCGCCCGGTTACCCCTCCTGTGCCGCAGTTGGCCGCAACAGGTACCCCTGCCGTCAGGCGGGCTTCGCACCCGGTGTAACAAAAGCAGGGGTGGATGGGCGGGGTGGGTTGGCAACAACTAACTGGCATCAGCTAAAATCCCGCTTCACCAGATTACGGTATGCGAGGTAAACAAACAAGGCAATATAGGCCAGGGCCACCACCACGCTTACCGGGTCCACATAATCCTGGATTTCCATAAACACATAGCGCTGGAAGGGCATTTTGATGATGCCGTTAAGGGCATGGTAGGGCAGATAGGGGATAAGCGGGTCAAGGCTGTCGGGCAGGCTGGCGCCAAAGGCGTACTCCAGGGCCGGGTAGATAAGTACCAGGCCGATGGCCAACCCCGCCCGTTTTATCCACACGGCAAACAACATGACCAGGGTCAAATAGAAAAAGGTTGCCAGGAAATAGGCCGGAATAAACTCAATATTGGTAAAGATGAAACGCATCTCGCTTTCCGGGGTGTAAACCAGGCCGGTAACCAGGCCTATCAAAAAGACAAACAGGGTGGAGGCCAGGGTGATCAAAAAGATGGTAGATAGTTTGGAGATAAGAAAATCTTTCCGGTCCATGCCGTCAATGATATTCTGGCGGATGGTTTTATAGCTAAACTCATTGGTTATGGAGATAATCACCACAATAGCCAGCACGAGTTGAAAGTAAAGGCTTACATAGGTGATGTTTTGCCAGATATCCGGAAAATGGTATAACGGGATACGCATGATATCAATGTTGTTGCCAAAGTTGGCCCCTTTGCCGGCCAGCCATTTTAAAAATTCCATACCACTGGCGGTAATCAGGCCCAGGGTTAGAAAATAGAGGATAATCAGCACCCA
>JALSJF010000266.1 GCA_026989505.1 Cyclobacteriaceae bacterium | reverse complement strand
CACCCCAATCTTATCCGGTTTGTTTATAAAAAACAAATGCGTGAAACATTTTGAAACATTTTGAAACATTTTGAAACATTTCATTTTAGTCGAAAAACCCTGCAAAGGCCGGCCGCACCCGCCAGCGAGTAGCACCCGCATTGGGTATTTCACGCATTACGTTATGGCGCAGGGTAAAGCAAGCCGGCCTGGTGTTGCAGGGCAAACACCTGCTTACGCCTGCCGGTTGTGCCGCCATTCAGGCGTTTTTCGGGCACAAAAAGGCGCAGATAAGCTGTGCGGGTTCAGCGAAAGGTGACTTTTAACAGATCAAAAGACAGAAAGTCCTCTTTAGCCTCCTTGTTATTGGGATGACTGGTGGAGATATAAAGCCCTTTGCTCCCGATAAAAATATTTTGTGGGAGATAAGTATTGTCTGCCAACAGATGCTCACCTATTGGTTCCAGGTTTTGGTTCAAAATGAGTATACTGAACCTTACCGGGGCTGTCCGCAACTCCCTCAGCCGGTTTTCATCCAGGTCTTCGGCCCCAGGAACGGCTATACGGTAGTAGATATTCCGGAATGGATCGTAAAGCAGGCTTTCGTAGCGGTCGCTGGCAAACAGGTAGCGATAGGTATCGGCCCTTCCTCCCGCTACCGGAAACAGGGGAAACTTTTCGCCAAGGTACTGACTCCTGCTGTCCACTGTTTGCAGTTGTTTTTCTGCCGGAGTGTCAACATAAAACAGGCGGTGGTCGCCAAAGAAAGAGAAGGCCAGCTTTTTGCCATTACCAGCCATACTGTATTCAAAGAACCGTAGTCCATCGGACATATAATTGCCCGGGTAGGTGGCTGGCAGTGGTTCGGTTTCCCCGTTATGCAGGTTAATGCTATATGCCAGGGGAAACGTTTGCAACCGGGCCTGGGTCATTTCGCGGTAGTTGCCTTCAATGTGGGCTTTAACGATGAGTTTATGGCCATACACGATGGGCTGGCTGATGAAATAGGCGTTGTGGACAAAGGCCGCGGTAAACCCCAAGGGAGGTTGGTAACTGATCTTGTTTTTAACTGTCCCCGAGGTGTCGGTGAGGACTACTTCTGCCCCTCGCTGGGTAAAGAGCAGCAGACTGTCAAAGCTCAGCACGTGAAAACCAAATACACGTCCTACACCGTTAGGCCCTTCCCGCGCAAACCGGATTTCTTTTATGAGTTTAGCCTGGTCAACATCATACAGTTGCAGGCTATTGGTGAGCCAGTTAATGTTGAAGAGGTAGTCTTTGCCCTCATCATTATAGCCTAACAACCCGTTGCTGATGGTGGATGTTTGTGCCGAAATGGCCAGTGTAAGGGCATTTGATACCAATTCAACCCTGGGCTTTTCTTGCCGGATATCACCGGCACATCCCGTTAAAACTATAGTACATATAAATAGCCAGGCTTTTGACGTTTTCATTATTTGACTTTTCGTTATGGCAAACCCCACTGTGCCCAATGTTACCCCGAAAAATTCGGATGAATTTTTCGCCCGCAGGGCTGATGAACTGCAAAATAGTGTAAAACAACATGTTATACACAAAGCACAGCATGAACCCAAGATTAAGCATGACCCAAATTTGAGGGTAAACTATTTTGCCCTCATCATTAATCATGATTTTCATGAATAATCCGGGTTAAGGCACAGTGGGGTTTGTTAGAACTTATTGCTTCTTTTCCTTTTCCTCACAGGCCTCCTTCGGGTAATTTACACAACTGTCGAAACCTTGAGTGTCGCATTCCAGTGCCGGATAGGTCGGCTCATAACATGCAGCATTCAATTCTACCACAAAAAAGGAGCAGAACCAACAAAAACCAACGAGAGAAATAATCTTTTTCATTTTTAGCAAATTTAGTTAGACATAATACATAACAATAATTTCTATGCGCATAAAAATCACCCCCAATCTTATCCGGTTTGCTTATAAAAAACAAATGCGTGAAACATTTTGAAACATTTTCAACTTGCCGGAAAAGCGGCAAAACAGGGGCTTGCCGGGGCGGCCGGGGCTATGCTTTTCGTAGGGTGTCATTTACCCGGGGCTGGCACATGGCCTGGGGTTGGCCGCTAAGGCCACAAAGGCGCCAGAAACGCAAAGGTTGTGCCAGGGGGGCAGCCATTCTTCAAAGGGGTTTTTGTCCGGTTAGCCGGGTACTACCGAGATAAAAATTTTTATGACCACCCTGCCGGCCACGCCCCCCCCGTTGCCGTAGGTATGGGTTATTTCCACAAAATCGGTACCGAGGAAGCCCGGGACCGGCTGGTATTGATACACCAACCCGGGGGAGGCGGTGGTTATTTTGCTAAGCGCAAAGTTTGCCGCCTGTTGCGATATCCGGGTCTCGCCTTCTACCGGGATGGCGGTAGCTATGGTATAGTTAAACACCTGTCCGGCCGTGAGGGTGACTGTTTCGGTGACGATGTCAGTGTTTTCTGGCAGCCCGGCCAGCTCATTTTGTTGACAAGACAGCCCCAAACCAACGAACAGTGCTATGATGCGCAGGCGTTTCATGGTACGAAGATAGGGTTTTTATTTTAAGTTATTGGGCATAACTGTATTATACGTTAGTGTTGGTGGTTATGTTTTGCATGAGTTGCCCCGGCCTGCTTATCTACAGGGCAAAAAAGTTTGTTGCTGCTAACCCAGGCCAACAGGCAGGCCAGGGCCAATTGTAACCGGCTTGCCACCCGGGCCGTTATCTTGCATAATCCCTGCCCGGGCGTTACCGGCAGCAGCTATACCAACGCCAGGGCAATCTTGGCCATAGGGTCAAAACTATGTTGCCGCTCTTCGGCCGAGGCCACCTTGCCGGTTACCAGGCTGTCGCTTACCGTAAGGATGGTCAGGGCTTCTACCTGGTGTTTGGCGGCCAGGGTATAGAGGGCCGAAGACTCCATTTCTACCCCCAGCACCCCATACTCGGCCCATTTATGCCAGTGCTCACTATGGGCATTATAAAAAGAATCGCTGGAGAGTATATTGCCTACGGTAACGGCAACGCCCAGGGCTTTGGCGGCCTCCACGGCTTTCAGGAGCAAGGGGAAATGCGCTGCCGGGGCATAGTCTTTTTGCCCGAAGATATGTTGGTTAATGGCCGAGTCGGTAGAGGCGGTCATGGCAATAATCACATCGCCAATATTCAGGTGGGGCTGGTAGGCCCCGCAGGTGCCTACGCGGATCAACCGCTTTGCCCCCAGGGCAATCAGTTCATGGGCATAAATGGCCGTAGTAGGCATGCCCATACCCGTGCCCTGCACCGATACCCGCTTACCCCGGTAAGTGCCGGTATAGCCCAGCATGCCCCTTACCTCGTTATAACAGGTCACTTCGGTTAACAGCTTGTCGGCTATACCTTTGGCCCGCAGCGGGTCGCCCGGCAACAGCACGGTTTCGGCTATATCCTCTGGCTGGGCAGCAATATGAATGGTCATCTTCTTTACCTTTTACGTAAATTAAATACATTTATTTGGGAACAGCATGTAACTTCGGCATTCTAACGATAATTTTTATTCCTGATGAAGAAATTTCCCCTGCTTGTTACCTTGGTTTTCGTGCTTACTACCGGTTTGCGGGCACAAAAAATACCCCGCCCGGAGGATGTTTTCGGGTTTAAGGTCGGGGCCGACTACAAATTGGCCAAATATGGCCAGATGTTGGCCTATTATGAGCAACTGGCGGCTTCTTCCAACCGTATCCGCATGGTTGAGATAGGAAAATCGGTAATGGGCAAGCCAATAAAGCTGCTGATCATTTCTTCGGCCGCCAATATGCAGGCCCTGGACCGCTGGCAGGAAACCAGCGCCAAACTGTCCCGGGCCCGGATTAAGCCCGGGGAAGCCCGGGAGTTGGCCAAAACCGGCAAGGCTATTGTGTGGATTGACGGAGGTATGCATGCACGCGAAGCAGCCCACGGCCAAATGACCTCGGAGCTGGCCTGGAAACTGGTGGCTGAAGAAACCGCTGAAATGAAAAAAATCCGCGATAATGTGGTGGTGTTGCTCTGCCCGGTTATCAACCCCGATGGGGTTGATATTGTAGCCGACTGGTATTACCGGAACCTCGGCACCCCGTACGAAACTACCGACCCGCCCATTCTTTACCAGAAATATGTGGGGCACGATAACAACCGCGACTGGTTTATGAGCAACATGCCGGAAACCAGGGCTGCTACCAAGATCCTGTATAAGGAGTGGTTCCCGCAAATTGTGCACAACCACCACCAGACCTCCCCGGCCTGGGCACGTATTTTCCTGCCGCCCTTCCGCAGCCCGGTAAATCCCCGCATTCACCCCGGGGTAACCACGGGGGTGAATTTGGTGGGCACAGCCATGGCCAACCGCTTTGCTATGAAAAAAATGCCCGGGGTAATTTCGGGCTCCATGTTCAGCATGTGGTGGAATGGCGGCATGCGTACCGCTCCGTATTACCACAACCAGATCGGTATTCTTACCGAAGTGGCGCACCGTACGCCTACGCCCCGCTATTATGACCCGGACTCAATACCTAAAAATATTGCCCGTAGTGTACCGTCAGACGGCACGGAAATATTTTACCCCTATCCGTGGCAGGGGGGTGAATCGCATTTTCGTGATGCGGTTGATTATATGATTACCGCTTCTATGGGCATTCTGGAATTTGCAGCCGACAGAAGGCAGAATTTACTGTTCAACATCTACCAGATGGGGCGCGATGCCATAGAAAAACAAGGAAAGGAAACAGCCTTTGCCTATGTTATCCCCCGTAGCCAATGGGATGCCGGGGAGGCCCGTAACCTGGTGAATATTTTGCTCCGGGGAGGGGTGGAAATGCACCAGGCCACCAAAAAATTTACTGTGGGCAACACCGAATACCCGGCCGGCTCCATCATTGCCTATGGTGCCCAGGCATTCCGCCCGTTTCTGGAAGACCTGATGGAAAAGCAGGTTTACCCTAACCAATACCAGTATCCCGGGGGACCGCCCGTACCCCCTTATGACCTGGCCGGCTGGACCCTGCCCATGCAAATGGGTGTTGAGGTGGTGAAGGCCACCGAACCGTTTAAGGCCAAAACCAAAGCGATAAGCTATCTCGCAACCAAGCCGGGCAAAATTACCGGTAACCATGCGTATGGTTATTTATTATCCAACCGGCAAAACAACAGCTATACGGCCTTCAACCTGTTGCAGCAGGCAGGGGCAGAGATTTACCGCTTGTCGGCCTCAGCCCAGTTTGGCCAGGAGGTGTTCGGCCCCGGCAGTTTTTTAATTAAAAGTACCCCGGCCGTAGATGAACAGGTAGCAGCCCTGGCCGTTGACCTGGGCCTTGATTTTCAGGGGCTGGAACGGGACCCCGGGGTAACCAATGCCAGGGTGAACAAAGTAAAAGTAGGGATCTATAAAACCTGGCGGGCCAATATGGATGAAGGCTGGACACGCTGGGTGCTGGAGCAGCACAAGTTTGCCATAGATACCCTGCATGATAACGATGTGCGTACCCGCGACCTGGCCCGATATACGGCCATTATCATCCCTTCGCAGCGGCCCGATGACATCCTTAATGGTTTTAGCGAAGGCACTATGCCTGCGCAGTTTACCGGAGGGCTGGGCCTGGAAGGCACCCTGAAATTGCAACAGTATGTTGAACAGGGGGGCACCGTTATTACCCTGGATGCCGCTGCCGATTTTGCCATCAGGCAGTTTGGCCTGCCGGTGGTTAATACCACGGCTGGCACCAGCCCCAAACAGTTTTTTATCCCAGGCTCATTGGTACGGGCCAAAGTTGATACCGAAAACCCTCTGGCTTATGGCATGCAGCCGGAGATTGCCGCCTCTTTTTCGCGCAGCCGGGCCTTTAAATTGGTAGTGAAATCGCGGCAAGGTGAAGGCGGCCGGGAAGAAACAGCCCCCCCGCCCAGGCCGGAAGTAAAAATAGTGGTGAAATATGCCGATAAAGATATTTTAATGAGTGGCTGGGCCAAAGGGCAGGATAAATACCTGAAGAACAAAGGCGCCATGATGGATGTTAACCTGGGCGATGGGCATGTCGTGTTGTTTGGCTTCCGGCCGCAGTTTCGCGGGCAGCCCCGTGCCAGTTATAAGCTGTTGTTTAATGCCATCCTCATGGGGGCGATAGACTAAAGCCCGTACTTTAGCTTTTTAACCCACCCGCTACATACGGCAACCAGTTCTTTGGCCTCTAAGTAAACGGCCTCGCCCCGGGCAATGGTTTCCCCCAGGTTAAGCTCTTGGGTGAGCATTTCAAAGATGAGCAGGCCGGCACGGCTTAGCAACAGGTTGTTGGCCGGGGAACCGTACAGGGTAGCCGGCAGGTGGGCAGAAATCCTTTCCAGACGGGCCGTGGCTAATTCCCGGGCGAGGGCTTTTTGCTGTGGGCCTGTTTCGCCCGGCAATTGCCGGAAGAGGAGGGCATAATGCGGAAAGCTCAGGTAAAACTTCACTTCTACCAGCAGCAATTTGGTGTACCAGGCAAAAAAATCTTCCCCTTCATAAGGGCAGGCCTCATCAAGCAACCGGCCCAGCCGGTTATTGGCCTCCGTGGCCAGAAAGCGGTGCAGGTCTTCTTTATCGGTAAAATACTGATAAACACTGCCTTTGGCGATACCCAGGGTTTTTACCAGGTTGGTGACAGAGGCTGCGGCAAAGGAATTAAGGGCGAATTCCTGGTAAGCAGCCTTTAAAAACTGTTTCCTTTTGGCATCAGCCAGGTTATAAAAAGTGGCAAGGGGCATTAGCTGTCGGAGTCTTTTAAAAACTTGCCCACCAGCATGGCCATCAATACCGCGAGGTAGATTTGCCCGGAGAGGGAAACCAGGATAGCAATGGCCTGCCCCTGCGGGGTAAGCGGGGTAATATCGCCATAGCCCAGGGTGGAGATAGTAACAAAGCTGTAGTAAACCTGGGCATAAAACCCGGTAAACACATCCATTTTTGTAAAAGAGCCCGGCACCATCACCTCCACCATTTCAAACAGGAAGGCGCCAATCAACCCCAATAACAAATAGGCGCCAATGCCGCCAACCACTACTTTGGCCGAAACTTTTTCCATCTTAAATATCTCCCGCACCATTTTGCCATAGGTGGCGATAAAAAACCCGGTAATAAGCATCAACTTTAATAGCTGTAAGCGGGGGTCTTGCCATTGTTGGGTAACCGACACCCAGATAAACACCAACGTCATCACCAGCAGCAACAACCCATATTCGGAACGCTTACTGTGATCGAATAAAATTAACACACAATTGATAATCACCAGCGTTAACAGCACATAGATCAGGTAGCTGAGAAACGCATACTGAATGAGAAAGGGGGGCATCAGGATAAATAAAGCCAGTACCACAAATAAATAATAGTACCGGTCTTCGAAATGCCATGCTACTATTTTATGGAATTTTTTGGCCATCGGTCAAGTGGATTATCGCTAAAGATAATTCACATAGCCATAATATCTAAAGTTTAAAGTTAACATTTCTATAACATCATATTGCTATGGAGTTAATACCGTAAGGGGAATTTTGCAGCGATTACTATTTGACAACTTTAAACCAATCTATACCATGAAGAAAATTTTTACCCTTACGATGGTGCTGGCCGTAGCGGCCCTGGCGCCATCATGTATTGAGAGCAGCGTGGCCCCCGTTGTCAACACCCCGGTCACGGAAAATGTAGTGGTAACGGGCACAATCGGCCAAAACACTACCTGGACAGCCGACCGGATCTATGAGCTGGCCAACAAAGTGGTGGTAGCCGAGGGTGTTACCCTGACCATTGAAGCGGGTACCATTATCAAAGGCCGGGCCGGCTCCGGCTCCCTGGCCACCGCCCTGATTGTGGCCCGCGGGGGCAAAATTATGGCCGAAGGCACAGCCGGCAAACCGATAATTTTTACCTCTGTGGAAGACAACATAAAAATAGGCGAGTTACGTGGCACCAACCTTACCCAGGATGACAAGGATAAATGGGGTGGGGTGATAATTCTTGGCAAAGCCCCGGTTTCAGCCGAAAACGGGGATACCGAAAGCCAGATCGAAGGTATCCCGGCTGAGGAAAGCTACGGCTTGTACGGGGGCAGCGATGCCAACGACAACTCCGGGGTTTTGCGTTATGTGTCCATCCGCCATGGCGGGGCCGAGATAGGGGCCGGCAACGAGATCAACGGCCTTACCCTCGGGGGCGTTGGGGCCGGTACGGTGATTGAAGACATTGAAATTTTTGCTACCCTTGATGATGGCGTAGAGCTTTTTGGCGGCACAGTAAATGTAACCAACCTGGTGGTGAGCTACCAGGGCGATGACGGCATCGATATAGACCAGAATTATGCCGGTACGGTAGCTAACTTTGTAGTTATGCACGGGGGCAGCGGCACCGATGAAGGCCTGGAGATTGACGGACCGGAAGGCACCACGCATACCACCGGCTTATTCACCCTGAAAAACGGTCTGGTGACCAGCCTGGGCGGAGTGGATGGCGGCACCCCGGCCGACCTGAAATCCAAAGCCCAAGGTACGCTTGACAACGTGGTTTTTGCCAACTATGCTGCCGGTGACGACCTGGTGAAGATCAGGGCTTCTTATACCAATGATTGTGCCGATGTAAAGGACGATGCCTGGTTACATTTTACCGATCCCAATTCAGCCGTTCCCCTGCAACTGGTAAACTCCGGGTTTAGCGGCATAAAAGTATATACCAAATCAGTGGCGGCCGATGGCACCACTACCTGTGGCTTGCATGCCAATGCCCAGGCCGATGCGGAAGCTGTGGTGGCCTCTTCGGCCAATGCTACCGGAGCTACCCTGGCCCCTTTCGCCAACTGGACAGTAGCCTCGGCAAGCGGCCTGCTCAATTAACCCGAAAAATTCATCAGAATTTTTCGCCCGCAGGGCGGATGACCCCGATGGCCCGGGGTCATCCGGGTTAACATTTCCATAATATTTAAATAATAATATGATAAATCGGTATTTGCCTGCCGGGGCCCGCATACTGATAATTTTGCCGCAAAATTGATCTTCCCTGGTATGAAAGAAACTATTCTGCTTTTTGTATTTGTTGCCTTGTTTGGCCCGGCTAATGCCCAAAACGGCTTTTTACGTGGCCGGGTTATTGACGAGGAGCTTGGTGAAGGCCTGATTGGCGCTAATATTTATGTAGAGGGTACCACCAAGGGCACAGTAGCCGATTTCAACGGTGATTATTCCCTGCCCCTGGCCCCCGGCACCTACACTATGGTGTTTTCTTCAATTTCGTATGCTACGGTTACCGTTAGCGGGGTAGAAATTGTGGCCGGTGAGGTTACCTCCATGGACATCAATATGAAAGCGGATATTGAGCAGCTTGACGGGGTGGTCGTCACGGCCGAGATTATCCGTGATGCCGAGGCCGGTTTGCTGGCCGCCCAAAAGAAGGCCGTGAATGTGGCCGATGGCATTTCCAGCCAAACCTTTAAAAAAATAGGCGATGCTGATCTTTCAGGGGCCATCCGCAGGGTTACGGGGGTCTCGGTTGAAGGGGGCAAGTACGTGTATGTGCGTGGCCTGGGCGACCGCTATACCAAAACCACCCTCAACGGCATGAGCATCCCCGGCCTGGACCCCGATAAAAATTCGGTACAGATTGACATCTTCCCTACAGCCGTGCTGAATAACGTGATGGTGTATAAAACCTTTTCGCCCAACCTCTATGGTGATTTTACCGGAGGGGTGGTTGATGTGGAAACCAAAGATTTTCCCGATCAGGGCACTACCGCCATCGCCCTGGGGCTGACGATTACCCCGGGGGTGCAATTCAACAATAATTTTATCCTCTACAAGGGCGGTAAAACCGATTGGCTGGGCTTTGATGACGGTACCCGGGCCTTGCCTTTTCCTAAAAACACCATCATCCCGGCAGAATCGCAGGTTACCCCCGAACTGGAACGCCTGACCCGCAGTTTTAACCCGGTGATGGCCGCCCGTAAGCGGCAGGCCCTGCCGGGCGGCTCGTTTTCATTTAACACCGGCAACCAGTTCAATAAAGAAAAAATGACACTTGGGTATAACCTGGTTCTGAACTATCGTAACACCTATGAATTTTTTACCGGTGTACAGGCCAATGACTTTATTAAAGACCCCGACCCTGCCGTTACCGAACAATTTTTTGATGAGTACCGGATCGGCAATATCGGCAAGCAAACCGTTAACTGGAGCGCCCTGGCTTCCGGGGCGGTAAAGTTTGCTAACCACAGCTTTTCGCTCAGTCTGTTGCGAAGCCAGAGTGGTGAATCGGTAGCTAATAAGCGGGTAAGCCGTAATTTTAACCAAACCGGGGCTACCTTGCTTGAAGACATCCTTACCTATACCCAGCGTTCGGTAACCAACGGTATTTTGGTGGGCAAACATAATTTCAACCCGGTGCAACTGGAGTGGCGCGGGGCCCTGAACTGGTCACGCGTTTACGACCCCGATTTCCGCATTACGGCTGTTTCGGTGACCGATGGTGATACTACCCTCAATGTGGGTGACGGAGCCGGCATCAACCGCTTTTATCGCGACCTGAATGAATTCAACAGCAGCTTCAAGGCCGACCTTACCATGCCCTATGCAGCTAAGTCGAAGCTTAAATTTGGCGGTTATGCCACGTATAAGAAACGTAATTTTGAAGTACTCAACTACATTTTCCGCCAACGGGCGGCCGGGGCTATTGAGATTGACCCCGACTGGTTTTTTCAACCGGAAAACATCTGGACGGCCGATTCCCGCCAGGGCACCTATGTGGTGGGCAACTATGAACCAGCCAACACCTACCTGGCACAACAGTTAATTTATAGTGCTTATGCCATGACCGAATTGTACCTTGCAGCCAATTTCCGTAGTATATTCGGTTTGCGGGCCGAGCAGTCGATGATGTACTACACCGGCCAGACCAACGGGGGGGATCTGATCTACAATACGGTAGAAACCCTGAATAACCTGGATTTTCTGCCTTCGGTGAACCTGGTTTACAGCCTTACGGAAAACATGAACCTGCGGGCTTCGTATAACCAAACCCTGGCCCGCCCCTCGTTTAAAGAAAAGTCGATCGCCCAGATTTATGACCCCATTACCAACCGCACCTTTGTGGGCAATATAGATTTAAAACAGGCCAATATTGATAATTATGATTTCCGCTGGGAGTATTTTATGCAACCCGGGGAGCTTTTGGCCGTCTCGGCTTTTTATAAAAAGTTTGAAAATCACATAGAACTGGTCTCTTTCCCGGTTGACCCCACGGCCCTTAAACCCCGTAATGCCACGGATAGCTGGGTGTATGGGCTTGAATTTGAAGTACGCAAAAGCCTGGAACTGCTCGCTCCGGCTTTAAAGGATTTGACACTGGGGGTCAATGTTTCCCTGATCAAATCATTTGTGGATATGAATTCAATTTTGGTGGATAACTCCGGTACCGTCACGGAGAAAGAACTTCGGGAGCAATTTAAACGCGATGATGAGGCAATAGCCGACACCCGGCCGATGGCCGGCCAGGCACCCTATCTGATCAACGCTTACCTTAACTATACGATCCCGGAGGCGGACCTGAATATTAACCTGGCCTATAATGTGCAGGGCGAAACCCTGGCCATTGTCGGCACCGGTGTGGTTCCCGATGTGTACAGCGTACCTTTTCACAGCCTGAGTTTCAACGCCTACAAATCGTTTGGCGCCAGGCGTAGTTCACGGCTGACCTTTGGCGTAGATAACCTGTTAAACGATACGCGGGAGCAGGTGTACCGGTCGTTTGGTGCGGCAGACAAGATGTACTATAATTATAACCCCGGGGTGCAGCTTTCCCTTAAATACAGTTACACGTTTTAGTACCAGGAGGCGCAGGCCCTCTCTTAGGAATGGCATACGCAACCAGGGGTTTGGCCGCTATCCCGGATTCTTCCTAAAAGTCGCCAATACGCCAGGGCACGGTTTGTAAGTTGTTGATAACCTGAACCCGGGTTAAAACCAGGCTTTATTTCAACAGAAGAGCAGTTTTTTTTACCAACAGGCTGAAGGCCTGGGTTATGTAATACAAGGCACCGCCTTGGTTAGCGGTAAACAGATAAATACGCCCTGAAAGGGCAACTTAACCCGGAAAATTCTTATATATTTTTTCGGGTTAAAAACTCCACTTCAGGCGGACGAACATCCCTTTGGAGATGGCATCGTAACGGCCGTTCTGGTTATCGCCAAAAAAAACCTGCCCGATCAGGTCCAGGTCAAGGTTTTGCCCCATCGACCAGGTAAGGAAAGGGTTGATAAAAAAACTATTGGCGCCCGGATACCCCATGATGGCCGCCCCGCCAAACACCAGCGGGCTGAATTGGTAAGTACCCTGCACAAAAGCCGACCAGGGGTAGGGCGATAAGTCGCGCACGGTAAAATCCCCGAACTGCTGCGTGAAAGCCGTACCAACAATATTGGCCTCGTAGTCGCCAATAGAACTGTACATCACCGAGCCGTTTAAATACAAGGAGTTGGCAAACGAGTAATCTACTGAAACGGCCCCCAGAAACATCTGGCGGTACCGCTCCGACTCTTTGATACGGTTCCCCCGGGCATCGAGCAGGTATTTGGTGGGGTCAAGCGGGTCCCGGAAGTAATGGGTGTTATTTTCGGTTTCCACCAGCGGTAAAAAATACGTCAGCTCCCCTTTCAGACTGGCCTTGCCGAGGTTGCCGGCCCAGCCGCCACCCAAAGCCAGGTCGCCTTGGGCAAAGCCACCCAAAAACTGGAAATCGTAGTTATATTTATTGGTTTTATACAGGGTAGCGGCCACAAAGTCATCGGGGCGGTTGGCAATTTTGGCGGCTACCTCAAGGCTGGCGGCCACCCCGGTATAATAGGTTATGCGCAGGGCATCGCTGCCGGGGCGTTCTTCATAATCAAAATCAAAAAACGAATAGGCATTAAACCAGTCGTTGGGGTTCCAGGCCAGGTTTACCCCCCAGTTAATCCGTTGGCGGCCCAGTTTTACTTCCCAGTCATTTTTAACCCACTGCACATAAAGCCGGTCGAACATGAGGTTCAGCACCACCGCGCCATTGTCAACCAGGTTAAAAGATAAATCAAAAAAATCGTTACCGGCATCAATAAGTTCACCATAGGCAGGAAAATTGTTGACACTGGCGCCAACAAACAAGCGGTTACGCATTTCAATATACACGGTAAACTCATCCGCGGGGTACCAGGCCAGGTTCAGGCGGTTGTGGGTAAGGTTGTCGTACCACAGTGTATCGCCCAGGTAGGGCGACCAACTGAAGGTGGACATATTTTTCAGATAGCCTTTGAAAGCCCATTTGGGTTCCTCATTGCCTTCCTGTGCCCATAAAGCATGGCCGGGGCACAGGGCCGTTAAGATAACAGCAAACGCCAGCTTTTTCACCATTCAGCGGGTTATGTCAGCCACAATTTTGCCGTCTTCTAAGGTAATCACTCTCCTGGCCTTGTCAATTACCCGTTGATCGTGCGTTGAAAAAACAAAAGTGGCTTGTTCCTCTTTATTCAATTGAGCCATCATATCCAGCAGGTTAGCCGTGGATTTGGAATCGAGGTTGGCCGTGGGCTCATCGGCCAGGATAAACTTGGGTTTGGAAGCCAGCGCCCGGGCTACCGCTACCCGTTGTTGTTGGCCGCCCGATAATTCCGAGGGGCGCTGGTTGGCTTTATCGGCAATGCCCATTTGCGCCAGCAGTTCCATCGCCCGCTGCTCCCGTTCCTGCCGCGGCCACTTTTGCAGTAACATGATGAACTCCACATTTTCTTTGTTGGTCAGCACCGGTATCAGGTTATAGGCCTGAAAGACAAAGCCGATGTTTTGTAGCCTGAAATTAATCAACTGGTTGTCGTTCATGCCGGTAATATCGGTATTAGCCACCTCTACTGTGCCTTCCGTAGGGGTATCAAGCCCGCCCAGGATGTTCAACAGGGTAGTTTTACCACAGCCCGAAGGCCCCACAATGGCAGTAAACTCACCTTCTTCAACACTCAGGGTGACCCCGTTTAAGGCGTGTACCGGTACGGCTGTTTCGGTATAAGTTTTATGAATATTATTGGCTTTTATAACGCTCATGGTAGTGATCTTTTGGCTAAAGTTTATGCAATGCTTCTACGGGTTTTAGTTTGATGGCCTTCCAGGCGGGGTACAAGGCCGATACCAGGGCGGTAACCACTACCCCCAGGGTAACAATAAAATACACCTGGTTGTCCAGGTAAGGGTAGAGGAGGGCCGAATAGCCAAAAGCTTCCAGTCCTTCGGAATAATTGCTCAGGTCCACCCCGTGCATACGGAAATAGTAAATGGTCAACCAGCCGGCCAGCAGGCCGATGGGCGCCCCGGCCACGCCAAGGAAAACAGTTTCAATCATAATCATCAGGTAAACCCTGGCCTTGTTCATGCCTACCGCCATCAGCATACCCAGTTCGCGAAATCTTTCGAGTACCGCCATCAGCATGGTATTTACAATACCGAAAACCAGGGCCGTTAAAATTATGCCCATCAAAACATACAGCATATTGCCATACATTTCGTTCATCACCGCCAGCTCGGGGGCCAGTTCGCGCCAGCTTTCAACCAGGTCGTGGTTATACGTTTGCCGGTAGCGGGTAATAATAGCGGCTTCATCCGTCTGTGGCTGGGTGAGGATGGCAATTTCGTGGACAATATCACCGAGGGCAACCAGTTTGGTCAGGTCCTGCTGGCGGACAAAGGCATAGGTTTCGCTGATGGCCACGGATGAACTTTCTACAATCCCCACAATTCTGAACGCCCCGGCCGTAATATTGCCATGGCCATCATTAAAGGTAAGCACCACCTTTGACCGTAGTTTAACCCCTAAGTTCTCTGCCATCCGCGAGCCGATAATGATGGGGTTACGCTTAATCCCGGTAAAATAGGTGCCCTCAGCCACCATGGAGTCGAGGCGGGTAACAAGGGCTTCGTTTTTCAGGTCGACCCCCCTGATTTGCACCCCGGCTGCTTTTTTTGGCGATGATATCATGCCGGAAACAATAGTGCGGGTGGTGGCCCCGCGCACCCCCGGCCACTGGCGGACAGCAGCGGCCTTGGCCTTGCCGTTGGCGATAAAATAGCGTACATCAAAATCCTGCTTGAATTTGGGGTTGTGGATTTGAATATTGGAGATATCATGGTTGATAATATTGGCCATATAACTTACCAGGAAACCGTTCATAAAACCGGAGCCAAACAACAGGGCCCATACCCCCACAATGATGGAGCCGATTACCACCAGACTGCGGCTGCGGCTGCGCCAGACATTTTTCCAGGCTATTTTAACTAACATATTTAGGGTTGTTTAGCATAATTACAGGGCATCGCGCATGGCTTGTACGGGCTTTAACCGTTGAATAACAAGCAAAGGGTAAAAGCCCAGGATAAAGGCCATAAAAAAGATGGCCCAGGCCTGGTTATAGAACAATGACGGTTCAAGCGAGAAGAAATAGGCGGCTTCAATACCGAAACTCTCGATGGCCCGGGCCGAATCACCCGTAAAGTAAATGGGGTTATGGTGGTAATACACCAGCACCGGCAGGCTGAGGCCGATGCCGGCCACCACCGCCAGGGCGGCCATCAGGCCCATTTCCAGGAAAATGACAAACTGCATGCGCAGGCGGGTCATACCCACCGACATCATCACGCCAAACTCATACATGCGTTCGGCTGTCATCATTAAAAAGGTGCCAAACATTCCAAAGCCGATAACGGCATATAGCACCCCCAACATCACCTTGCCGCTGATATTGTCTATTTCTATGCCCTGTACCAGGTCGGGCATCAACTCCCGCCAGCCCATTACCTCCAGGGCGGCAGGGTCAACGTTAGCGCTGATGCCGGCCACAATGCGGTCCACGTTTTTAGCTTTGTCAACCACCAGGGCGATGCTGGTCAGGCGGTTGTCGGCTGCATAAAACCACTGGGCTTCTTTCAGGGGTAAAAATACCGTTTGGTTGTTTTGCGTAGGCACCGGAAACTTCAGGATGCCTTTAACCGGATATACCCCGGCTGCGTTGGCCCCGTGAAAGCCCTGGCCGATTAACACCAGGGTGTCGCCCACGCCAAGCTTAAGGTAATTGGCCAGGCCGGCCGCTACCAGCACGGCTTTATCATGGGCTTGCAGGTAGGCCCCGGCAACTACCTTCGACCTGGCCCGGGTGAGCAGGTCTTCCCTTTCAGGCTCCACGCCAAGTACCAGCGCACCTTTGGTTTTGGTGCCGTAAGAAGCCAGGGCAAATGACTCCAGCCTCGGCACGGCTACTTCTACCCCGGCTATACGGTCAATCATAGCCAGCAGGCCGGTATCATTAACAAAACTGTTCTCCAGGGTTTTATCCGCCCAATAGCCGTTTTTATGCACCTGGATATACCCGGTATAAAAGCGGGCGGCATTCTCAATCATACGGTTGTAAGAGCCCAGTTGCAAGGAGCGCATGACACAGGCCAGCAATACGGCAAAGGCAATAGACACAATGGTGATAAGGCTACGCCTCTTATTGCGCCAGATATTTCGCCAGGCAAGTGTTAGATACATCTGCTTTTTCGTTTAATTACCGTACCCGTTTCATGTTCTGCATTGAAAAAAAGCTTTCTTTTAGGCCCACATCGAATTCTAAACTCAGATAATCAATCATGGTTTTATGCCCGGGATTTTCTGCGGGAATCATCTCCAGATGGGTAGGCAGCAGGCGCCCCCCTATTTTTTTGACTTGCGAAAGGACCATCGTGTTTACTAAAAACCCATCATCATCATAATAGTAAGCCAGGTGCTGGTTAAACTCCTGCTTATCAATATAAACCACCACTTTCCCCCAAACTACGGCCGCATCCGCATGGGGGGTCATCACAATTTTATAACAGTCCAGGCCATTGATTACTGTATCTTTTTCCAGTACCTGGTCATAATCGTTGACAATGGAGGACTCCTTTACCAGGTCATCGTTGGTAAAATCAGAGCCCATCCACGATTGCAGCATCATCGAAGGGGGCAACTTAATCACCCGGTCGATAGAGGGCTGCCAGTTCCACATCTCGTTATTACGCTTAAGAAAAGCCGTGCCCTTGTCCCTGGCCGGGGAAGTAATGAGGATAAGACTGTATTCACGCCCCAGGGCCCAGCCTTTCATGGTGATTTCCCGTTTCCAGGTGGGGCGGACAATTGTCATTTTCATCTCCGATATATTCGATTGCCCCTGCATTTTATCATCGGCTTTTTTGATGATCTCTTTGGCTGTTTGGCCATAGGCCGTTGCCGCCAGCAACAGCAGCAGGATGGGTAGCGTGGTTTTCATCTTATTTTTCCTGACAATATTTAGTTATTAAATACGCTTCCATTTCATCCAGGGGGTAATCCTTTTTTAAAATCAAGGCTTCAAAGCCAATGCCATCAAACAAAGCCACGATGAGCCTGGCTTCGCCCAGGGCATTTTCATAGCCCAACCGGGTAAGCAGGTTTTCCATTAAGCCTACATATTCATTCAGCTTGCCCAAAGCAAATTTGCGGACGATATTGAGGTTATCAATTTTAAGCGAAAGCTCAGCCATAAGCCGCCAGTGGTGAGGCTGCTCACGCATTTCGCGGAAAAACCATTGAAAAATATTTTTCAGTGTGGCGCTGGCATCATCGTCCATAAGTTCACGAAGCATGACATCGCCTTCACGCATGGCCGCTTCAAGCAACGCCCGTACGAGGTCTTCTTTCTTATCAAAATAATTGTATAATAACCCTTTCGATACGCCTGCCTTTTTGGCAATCATAGCAATGCTGGTACTTTCATAACCATTTTGGGCAATGAGTTCAAAGGCGGCCCTAAGTATTTTCTCCTGGCTGGCCAACCTTATTTCTTCATTCTGGGCAGGCGTTCTGGGGCTCATAATTAATTTATGACTGAACGGTCGGTCAATAATAAAAACTTAGGGGATAAAAGGCAAGCTTGCAGTAATTTTTTTCTCTGCAAAGTACTTTCATTTTCACATGCGGTTCTTTTTTTGTAAAAAATTTGCATTTACTATAGGATTTTTAAATTCTGGTATTACTTTTGGCGCTCGATGAAAAACAGCATTGCCGATACCGCCCTTATCCCCGCTACCGCTCCGGTAGCTCCGGCCGTATATGCTGCAAGGCCAAGGAACGCCAGGCCCTTAGGGGTCTGATTCTTTTCTGCGGGGCTATGTGCCCTGCCTGCTTCACATTATATTTTATTATTTAAGTTCAATTTCCCAGCCCGGCTGGTCGTCTGTTTTTAACATTTTTCCTAATGGAATTTACCCTTGTTGTCGCCAACGAAAGTCATTTACGGTATGCAAATGCCATAAGCAACCTGATACGCGATGCCTCGCAAAAGCGGGGGACCGGCATTGCCAATCGCCCGGCCGCCTACATAGCCGAAAAAATCACTTCGGGGCATGCCATCCTGGCGCTGCATAAAGAGGAGGTGGCCGGTTTTTGCTATATCGAAACCTGGGGCCACAAGCAATATGTGGCCAACTCCGGGCTGATTGTGGCTGAGCCTTACCGGCACCACGGGCTGGCGGCCCGGATTAAAAAGAAAGCCTTTGCTTTGTCGCGCCAGCTTTACCCCGGGGCCCGGTTGTTTGGCATTACTACCAGCCTGGCCGTAATGAAGATCAATTCGTCCCTGGGCTATAAGCCCGTCACTTTTTCTGAGCTTACCGATGACGAGGCGTTCTGGAAAGGGTGCCGGGGATGCAAAAACTACGATATCCTGCAGCGCCATGAGCATAAAATGTGCCTCTGTACAGGTATGCTCTACGATCCGGCCACCCGCAACGGCCAGGCGGTGCCGGCCAAAAACCAGCGCTGGGAAAAATTTAAACGTTTTGTCAAATCCAAATCCAGAAAAAGATTAAAAATCCTGAACAAATGAGCCAAAAGAAAAAAGTGGTACTGGCCTTCAGTGGCGGGCTCGACACCTCCTATTGTGTTAAATACCTGGAGCATGACCTGGGCCTGGAGGTACATGCCGTGCTGGTCAATACCGGAGGGTTCAACCCGGATGAACTGACTGCTGTCGAGACCAAAGCCCGGTCGCTGGGGGTAGCCTCGTTCCGGGTGCTCGACCGGGTGCAGACCTATTACGACAAAGTAATCAGGTACCTTGTTTTCGGTAATGTGCTGAAAAACAACACCTATCCGCTGTCGGTAAGTGCCGAGCGTACCGTGCAGGCGGTGGCCATTGCCGAATATGTACAGGAAACCGGGGCCGGTTTTGTAGCCCACGGCAGTACCGGGGCGGGCAATGATCAGGTGCGCTTCGATCTGGTGTTTGCCAGCCTTATCCCCGATGCCGGCATCATCACCCCCATCCGCGACCAGCAACTTAGCCGCGAGGAGGAAATGGCCTACCTCAAGAGCTTTGGCGTGGAAGCAAGCTGGGAAAAGGCCAAATATTCGGTTAACAAGGGGCTTTGGGGTACCAGCATTGGCGGGGCAGAAACCCTCACCTCGCACCTGCCGCTGCCGGAAACCGCCTGGCCTTCAGCTTTGCAGGCAAAAAACCCGCAAAAACTAAGCCTGCAGTTTAACCGGGGTGAGTGATGCGGGATAGACGGGAAGGAAATGGCGCCCGTAGCCGTAATTGAGCGCCTCAATGCCCTGGGGGCTCAATATGCCATCGGCCGTGACATCCACGTAGGCGACACCATCATCGGCATCAAAGGCCGGGTGGCCTTCGCAGCCCCCGCAGCCCTGCTGAGCATCAAAGCCCACCATGCCCTGGAAAAACATACCCTGACCAAATGGCAGCTCCACTGGAAGGAACAACTGGCCAACTGGTACGGCATGATGCTGCACGAGGCCCAATACTTAGACCCGGTGATGCGCAATATCGAAAATTTCCTGCAAGCAACCCAGGAGAGGGTCAGCGGCTCGGTTTTCCTTACCCTGCACCCTTATCGCTTTACGGTGGACGGCATAGCAAGCGATTTTGATTTAATGGATGCCTCCTTTGGCGCTTACGGGGAGATGAACAAAGGCTGGAGCGGTGAGGACGTAAAAGGCTTTACCAAAATCCTGGCCAACCCCCTGCAATTGTTTAACCACATAACCCGAAAATATGATTAAAGTAGAAATAGCCGGAGGGGCCGGCTACACAGCCGGAGAGCTGCTACGGCTCCTGCTGCATCACCAAGAGGCGGAAATCACTGCAGTGGCCAGTACTTCGCATGCCGGAGAGGCCGTCAGCAAGGTGCACCAGGATATTACCGCCACCGCCCTGAATTTTACCGCCACCCTGCCCTTTACGGGCGATGTGCTTTTTTTGTGTATGGGCCACGGCCGATCGCGGGAGTTTTTAAGCAGGAACAACATCCCGGAATCCATGAAAATCATCGACCTGAGTCAGGATTTCCGCCTGCAGGGCCAAAATACCCTGGGCAACCGGGTTTTTGTCTATGGCCTGCCCGAAGCCAACAAAGGAGCCATCCGCCAGGCAACCAGTGTGGCCAATCCGGGGTGCTTTGCCACGGCCATACAAGAGGCCCTGCTGCCGCTGGCGGCTGCCGGGTGGCTAGCCGCAGATGTACACATCAATGCCATCACCGGGGCTACCGGGGCCGGGCAGGCACCCACCGGCACCACACACTTCAGTTGGCGGCATGATAACGTGAGTATTTACAAACCCTTTACCCACCAGCATTTGCAGGAAGTAAAGGAAACGCTCACACAACTTGCAGGAGGGTGGCCGGGCGATACTCTTTTTATCCCGGTGCGCGGTAATTTTACCCGCGGTATTTTCGCCTCCATCTACACCCGGATAAACCGTCCCCTGAAAGAAATAAAAGCGGCTTACCGGGAATACTTTGCCGGACATCCCTTCGTGCAGTTTGCCGGGCAGCCCATCCACCTGAAACAGGCGGTCAACACCAATAACGTGTGGTTGCATGTAGAAGCGCACGGGGAGTATGTATTGATTACCAGCACCATCGACAACCTGCTCAAGGGGGCCTCGGGGCAGGCGGTGCAAAACATGAACCTGATGTTCGGCATAAAAGAAACCAGCGGCTTACAACTTAAAGGATCAGCATTTTAAACTATGGAACTACAAAACAAAACCCTGGCTATCCTCGGGGCCGGCAACCTGGGCACCGCCATTGCCCGTGGGCTTCTGGCGGCCGGCATGCTCGAAAACAACAAACTGATTATGACCAAACGGAAACCCTCCGGCCTGGAAGAATTTGCCCGACAGGGCATAACCGTTACCACCGATAACACCGCAGCCGTGCAGGCAGCCGACATCGTGCTGATTTGCGTACAGCCCGGCCAGTTGGCCCGTGTGGTTGCCGAAGCCCGGGGAGCCTTGCACAATAAACTGGTCATTTCCACCCTTACCGGGGTTACCCTGGCCGAGCTGGCCCAACTGCTGCCGGACACCAACACCCTGGCCCGGGCCATGCCCAACACCGCCCTGGCCGTGCGCCAGTCGATGACCTGTATCAGCGTCAACGCGTCAGGGGCCGCCACCCGGCTGGTGGAAGCTGTTTTTTCGGTACTGGGGCAGACCATTGTTATTGACGATGAGCTTATGCAGGCGGCCACCGTGCTGGGGGCCAGCGGCATAGCTTTTTGGATGCGGCTCATCCGGGCCACCATCCAGGGGGGTATTCAACTCGGCTTTCATGCCCCGGAAGCCCGGAAAATTGCCGTACAGGCTTGCCTGGGGGCCGCCAGCCTGTTGCTGGATGACCCCGACAGCCATCCCGAAGCCGAAATTGATAAAGTAACTACCCCCAAAGGCTGCACCATTGCCGGCCTGAATGAGATGGAGCACATGGGCCTGAGCTCCGCCCTGATTAAAGGGATTGTCGTATCGCATACCAAAATTGCCGAAATATGAAACCTTTTGATGTGTACCCCTTATTGCCGGTTACCCCGGTGCGTGCCAAAGGCTGCTACCTGTGGGACGAAACCGGCAGCCGCTACCTTGACCTGTACGGAGGGCATGCGGTTATTTCCATCGGTCACGCCCACAAGGCCTATGTCCGGGCCCTCAATGCCCAGACAGGCAGTCTGGGGTTTTATTCCAATTCGGTACAAAACCCCTTGCAGAAGGAGTTAGCTGCAAAGTTGGGCCAGATGTCCGGTTACCCGGACTACCAATTGTTTTTGGTTAACTCGGGTGCCGAGGCCATTGAGAATGCCGTTAAGCTGGCTTCCTTTCATACCGGAAAAAAGAAAGTTATCGCTTGCAAAAACGGTTTTCACGGCCGCACTTCGCTGGCCCTGGGCCTTACCGATAACCCCGGGCTCCGTGCCCCGGTCAACCAGGGCCATGATGTTGAGTTCATTGCTTATGGCGACACGGCCGGCCTGGAAAAAGCCCTGGCGGGTAAAGATGTGGCAGCCGTAGTGCTGGAGGGCATCCAGGGTATTGCCGGGGTGTATGAAGCTCCGGAGGCCTTCTTTCAGGCGGCACAGGACCTAACCAAAGCACACGGGGCCTTGCTGATTATGGATGAAATCCAGTCGGGCTACGGCCGTACGGGGCGGTTTTTTGCCCACCAGCAGGCCGGCATTGCCCCCGACCTCATTACCGTGGCCAAAGGTATGGGCAATGGCTTCCCGCTTGGCGGGGTGCTGATCAGCCCGGAGATAAAATCCCGGCACGGCCTGCTGGGCACCACTTTTGGCGGGACACACCTGGCCTGTGCGGCCGGCCTGGCCGTACTGAATGTGCTGGAAGCAGAAAACCTGGCCGACAACAGCCGGGTGGTGGGTGAGTTTCTTAGCGGTAAACTAAGGAAGCTGCCGGTCAGGGAAATCCGTGGCCGCGGCCTGATGATCGGCCTCAGCTTCGACTACCCGGTGAAGGAACTGCGCCAGCGGCTTTTACAGGATTTCCGGATTTTTACCGGCACCGCCACCGATCCCCGGGTACTGCGCCTGCTGCCCCCGTTATGCCTGAATCGCGAGCAGGCTGCCTATTTTGTGCGCTCACTGAAAACTGTGCTAACCGAGATAAAATCAACATGAAACAATTTATTTCCCTGCACGATGTGCCCGACCCGGCTGCCCTGGTGGCCAAAGCCCGGGCCCTCAAGTACAACCCATTGGCCGGCCAGCAGTTGGGCAAACACAAAACCCTGGGCTTGCTGTTTTTCAATGCCAGCCTGCGTACCCGCATGAGCACCCAGCGGGCGGCCCAAAACCTGGGCATGGAGGTAATGGTGATGAACATGGACAAAGAGGGCTGGCAACTGGAGTTTGACACAGGGGCGGTGATGGCGGCCGGCAGCCAGGAACATATCAAAGAAGCGGCCGCGGTGGTTTCGCAGTACTGCGATATTATCGGTATCCGGGCTTTTCCCTCACTGGTTAACCGGGCCGAGGACTATGCCGAAAAGCTGCTGACCGGCTTTGCCCGGTACGCTACCGTGCCGGTTATTTCGCTGGAAAGCGCCACCCTGCACCCGCTGCAATCGCTGGCCGACTGGCTGACCATAGCCGAGCACAGCCCCGTACCCCGCCCCAAAGTGGTGCTCACCTGGGCCCCGCACGTCAAAGCCTTGCCGCAGTCGGTGGCCAACTCCTTTGTGCAATGGCTGCGCCAGGCCCCGGTGGAGCTGGTGGTTACCCACCCCGGGGGCTATGAACTGGCCCCGGAGTTTGGCGAAGGTGTGCCCGTGGAATACGACCAGGACAAAGCCCTGGCCGGAGCCGACTTTGTTTATGCCAAAAACTGGTCGGCCTATCACCCGTACGGAAAAATTCTGGGTAATTTCCCGGACTGGATGATTACCAAAGAAAAAATGGCGCTGACCAACAACGGCTATTTTATGCACTGCCTGCCGGTGCGCAGAAACGTAGTGGTGGCCGATGCGGTGCTCGACAGCGACCGCTCCCTGGTCATCGCCCAGGCTGAAAACCGGATTTATGCCGCCCAGGCCGTGATCGCAACCCTGCTGGAAAAATGAAACAGGTAACGGTAATCAAAATTGGCGGCAAGGTAATTGATGACCCCGGGCAGCTAACCGGCACCCTGGCAGCCATTGCCCGGGCACCCGGCCCAAAGGTGCTGGTACATGGCGGTGGGGCGCTGGCCTCCGCCACCGAACGCCAACTGGGCCTTACGCCCAATATGGTAAATGGCCGCAGGGTAACCGGCCGGGAGGCCCTGGAGGTGGCGGTGATGGTCTATGCCGGACTAATCAACAAAAACATCGTAGCCGGGCTGCAGGCCCGCAACTGCCGGGCCCTGGGGTTGTCGGGGGCCGATGGCAATGTTATTCTGGCCAAAAAAAGGCCGGTGGGCGAAATTGACTACGGCTTTGTGGGGGATATTGTCCGGGTAAACCGGGCCTTTCTCACCCGCCTGCTGGAAGACGGCCTGCTGCCGGTGTTTTCGGCTATTACCCACGATGGCTGCGGCCAGTTGCTCAACACCAATGCCGACACCGTTGCCACTGCGCTGGCCGGGGCGCTGGCCGGGGCTTTCCGGGTAAGACTCATCCTGGCTTTTGAAAAGCCCGGGGTGCTGGATGCCGGAGGTCACGTACTGCCGCAAATAGATGCGGCCGGCTTCGAACGGATGGCTGCCAGCGGAGTGATCAGCGAAGGCATGGTGCCCAAGCTCACCAATGCTTTGGAAGGGCTGCGCAACGGCATAGCCGAAGTTATTCTGAGCTCACCGGCCTATCTGGCCAACCCCGGTACCGTGCACACCAAAGTTATTTTATGATGACCGAAAAACAGTTGTTCCGTAAAGCCACCGGGTGGTTAAAAGACCTTATCCGCACCCCGTCTTTCTCGCGCCAGGAAGATAAAACCGCAGCCCTGCTCTACCGGTTTCTGCAGGCCGAAGGGGTGGGCACCGCGCGCCTGTTGCAAAACAATGTCTGGGCGGTAAACAAGCATTTTGATCCGGCCAAAGAAACCCTCATGCTCAACTCGCACCACGATACGGTAAAACCGGCCAGCGGCTATACCCTGCCGCCCTTTGAGCCCCGGGTAAAAGACGGCAAGTTGTTTGGCCTGGGCAGCAACGATGCCGGAGGGCCGCTGGTCAGCCTGTTGGCCACTTTCCTCTTTTTTTACCACAAGCCCGGGCTGAAGTACAACCTGCTGCTGGCCTGCACGGCCGAAGAGGAAGTTTCGGGCGCCAACGGCATCGTGGCCCTGATGCAGGAAATACCCCCGCCTGCGGTGGCCATCATCGGAGAGCCCACGCAAATGCAGATGGCTATTGCCGAAAAAGGCCTGATGGTACTGGAGTGCACCGCCCACGGCAAAGCCGGCCATGCCGCCCGCGATGAAGGGGAAAACGCCATCTACAAAGCCCTGCAGGATATCGCCTGGGTGCAGTCGTATGCCTTTCCCCGAAAATCCACCCTGCTGGGCCCGGTAAAAATGACCGCCACCGTCATCCGGGCCGGCAGCCAGCACAATGTGGTGCCCGACACCTGCAGGTTTACCCTGGATGTGCGCACCACCGATGCCTATACCAACGAAGAAGTGCTGGCCATCATCAAAAAACACCTGAACGCCACTATTTCACCCAAATCCCTGCGGCTAAACCCTTCGGCCATTGCCCCGGACCACCCCCTGGTGCAGGCCGGCAGGCAATTGGGCCTGGTTGCCTACGGCTCGCCCACGCTCTCCGACCAGTCGCTGATCAGTATCCCTTCGCTCAAGCTGGGGCCGGGCGATTCGGCCCGCTCGCACACCCCTGATGAGTATATCCGCCTGACGGAAATCGAGCAGGGCATAACTACCTATATTCAACTTATCAAAAAATTTTGTACGGACTAATCTTACCAACATGAAACTCTGGAACAAAGGTTATACTACCGAAAATGCCGTAGAAAAATTCACGGCCGGAAACGACCGCACTCTGGACCTGGCTCTGGCCCGGTACGACCTGCTGGCCTCCATAGCCCATGCCAACATGCTGCACAGCATCGGCATACTGACCGGCCGCGAGCAGCAACAACTGGTGGCCGCCCTGCGCGATTTGCTGAGCGAAGTGGAGGAAGGCCGCTTTACCATTGAAGAGGAGTTTGAAGATGTGCATTCCAAAATTGAGTTTACCCTGACCGAAAAGCTGGGCGACACCGGCAAGAAAATCCATACCGGCCGCTCGCGCAACGACCAGGTGCTGGTGGCCCTGCACCTGTACTGCAAAGAAGAAATCAATGCCCTGAAAGCCGCCATCGGGGTGTTGTTTGAGTTACTGCTATCGCTTAGCGACCAACATAAAGAGGCCCTGATCCCCGGTTACACCCACATGCAGGTGGCCATGCCCTCATCGGTAGGCCTGTGGCTGGGCGGTTATGCCGAACTGCTGATTGACGACCTGTATTTTTTTAACGCGGCCTATAAAATTGCCGATCAGAACCCGCTGGGCTCCGGGGCCGGCTACGGGTCGTCCATCCCCTTAAAGCGGGTGCAGACCACCCGGGAACTGGGCTTTGCCACCTTAAAATACAACGCCACGGCTGCCCAGATGAGCCGTGGCAAGCTGGAGAAATCGATGAGTTACGCCCTGGCTTCGGTCAGCGCCACGCTGGCGAAACTGGCCATGGATGTCACCCTGTTTATGAACGAAAACCACGGGTTTGTTTCGTTCCCCCGGGAACTGACCACCGGCTCCAGTATTATGCCGCACAAAAAAAACCCCGATGTGTTTGAACTGGTACGGGCCAAAGCTAACAAAATCCAGGCACTGCCGGTAGAGGTTACCCTGATTACCAATAACCTGCCCAGCGGCTACCACCGCGATTTGCAACTGCTGAAAGAAACCTTGTTTCCGGCCATCACCACCCTGCACGACATACTGGAGATAAGCGTGCTGATGATGAAAAATCTCCTGGTGAACCCCGCGGTGCTGGATGACCCCAAATATGACCTGGTGTTTAGTGTGGAAAACGTGAACAAACGGGTAAACCGGGGCGTGCCTTTCCGTGAAGCTTACCGGCAGGTGGGCCGGGAAATTGAAGCGGGCACTTACCGGCCGGAAAAGACGCTCAATCATACCCACGAAGGCAGCATCGGGAACCTGTGTAACGAGGAGATCAGGAAGAAAGCGGCTGCGGTTTTTCAGCCTGAAAAGTAAGTCTTTTTATATTGCGGCATGCTGGTTGAGGGGAAGTGGTTTGGAATTTACCCGAATTATTGCTACCGCAGCAAAGCGGCAAACAAATAAGCGGGCCAGGTGTTTTTACTGAAAAAACAAAGTTTTCGGGAGAAATATCATGAAAATCATGAATAATGAGGTAAAATAACCGCCAAACGATTGTTTGCAGTTCATCAAAATTCATATGAATTTTTCGGGTTAAAATATTTCTGTTATCTTTAAGATGATGATGGTCAGTTTTTAACTGCTTTACAGACACTAATGTTAACCGCAAAATCAATTTTACAGCTATGAAAAAGTTATTTCCATTTTTTGTTTTGGCCCTGGCCGCGTTCACGGTGAACAGCCAGTCTTTAAAGCCCTATGTTCTGGGGGCTACGTTTAATGGCAGCATGGAGGAGGCTAAGGCCGGAGTGAAGTCTGGGTTGACAAATGCCGGCTTTAAGGTGGTGGGCGAATACATGCCCGTTGAGGATGCCGGCCGCTGGTTGGTGGTGGTAAGCCATTCCGGGCTGGATAAAGCCGTTAAGTCTGTGGGTGGGCTAACCGGTTTTGCGGCTACCTTGCGGGTAGCGTTAACCAAGGAAGGCAATGTTATCAATATTAGTTATACCAACCCGCCTTACTGGGGCAACGCCTATTTCAGGGACGATTTTGACAAAGTTGCCGCCAGCTACACTAAAGTGGAAAGCGCCTTTAAGCAGGCCATGAAGGGAGTAGGGGAAGCGAAAGGAACTGCTTTTGGCTCGGAGGAAGGGGTAGAACGGGATGACCTCCGGGATTACCATTATATGTTTGGTATGCCTTATTTTGACGACACCAAAGAGCTGGCCGATTTTGACAGCCATGAACAGGCCATAGAGAAGATAGAAAGCTCGCTTAAATGGGGTAAACCGGGCGTTAAACGGGTATACCGCTATGATATTCCCGGCACCAAACTTACCCTGTATGGCTTTGCCCTTTCGGGTGAGAAGGGGGAAGGGAACTTTATGCCGAAAATAGATATCGCCACACCAAAACATACGGCTTTTCTGCCGTACGAGTTATTGGTAAAAGAGGATGAAGTACATATGCTGCATGGCCGTTTCAGGATTGCTATTTCTTTCCCTGATTTGACGATGGGTACGTTTACCAAGATCATGTCAACCCCGGGGGATATCGAGGACTTACTCAAACAACTGGTAGAGGACTAATGGGTTAGGATGAGGTAAGCAGGAGCAGCTTGCTGAGCAGCCAGGCGGCCACCCCTATGCCCCCGTAAAATTTAATTACCCGCAGGCGGTTCTGTACCGGGCGCCACCAAAGTACCCACCAGGGTTGTACCAAGCCAACGGCCAGCAACAACATGGCGGCCAGGGTCGTCCATTGTAATATTACTGTCAGGGCAGAGCGCAAGACAAAGGGTTATAAGGTTCGCTTAATCTCCCTTATTTCGTATGATTCGATTACGTCACCAACTTTCAGGTCGTTGAAGCTTTTGATGCTCAGGCCACATTCATAGCCACTCTTCACCTCCTGTACATCTTCTTTAAAACGCTTAAGCTGGCCGATTTCCCCGGAGTAAACCACGATGCCATCCCGGATAACCCGGATGTTGTTGGCACGTTTGATTACCCCATCGGTAACCATACAGCCGGCCACCGTGCCTACTTTTGATATCTTAAATATCTCCCTTATTTCTACATTGCCCACAATCACTTCTTCTTCTTCCGGGGCCAGCATGCCTTCCATGGCATCTTTCACATCGTTAATAGCATCGTAAATTACCGAATAGAGGCGGATTTCAACGTCTTCATTCTCGGCCAGCGTTTTAGCCGCAGCCGAGGGTCGCACCTGGAAACCGATAATTACGGCATCGGAGGCCGTAGCCAGCAGTACATCCGATTCGGATATTTGCCCTACACCTTTGTGGACTACATTTACCTGTACTTCTTCGGTTGACAACTTCAGCAACGAGTCGGACAAGGCCTCAATAGAGCCGTCAACATCGCCTTTAACAATTACGTTTAACTCCTGGAAGGAGCCAATGGCCAACCTGCGGCCGATTTCATCAAGGGTAATATGTTTTTTGGTGCGGATGCTTTGCTCACGCAACAGTTGTTCGCGCTTGGTGGCCAGTTCCCGGGCTTCGCGTTCCGAGGGCATTACATGAAAGGCCTCGCCTGCCTGGGCGGCACCGTCTAAGCCCAGCATTTGTACGGGGGTAGAAGGGCCGGCCGCTTTTACCTTTTCCCCGGCATGGTTGAACATGGCTTTTACCTTACCAAAATGAGAGCCGGCCAGTACTACATCGCCAATGCATAAGGTGCCGGCCTGCACCATAATGGTGGTTACGTAGCCACGGCCTTTGTCAAGGGTAGCCTCAATCACCGAGCCAACGGCCGGTTTGTTGGGGTTGGCCTTCAGTTCCAGCATTTCTGTTTCCAGTAACACCTTCTCTAACAGTTCTTCAACACCTTCTCCGGTTTTGGCCGATATTTCCTGCGATTGGTATTTGCCGCCCCAGTCTTCAACCAGGATGTTTATTTTAGAAAGCTCTTCTTTAATCTTATCCGGGTTGGCGTTGGGCCGGTCAATTTTGTTGATGGCAAAGATCATCGGCACACCGGCCACCTGGGCGTGATTAATGGCCTCTTTGGTTTGCGGCATCACGCTGTCATCAGCGGCTACTACAATAATCACCACATCGGTGATTTTGGCGCCCCGGGCCCGCATGGCGGTAAAGGCTTCGTGGCCTGGAGTATCAAGAAAAGCTATTTTTTGGCCGGTTTTGGTGGTTACATCGTAGGCCCCGATATGTTGGGTAATGCCCCCTGCTTCACCGGCTGTTACCCTGGATTCACGGATATAATCGAGTAAAGAAGTTTTACCGTGGTCAACGTGGCCCATGATGGTAACAATAGGTGCCCGGGGTTGCAAATCTTCTTCTTTGTCTTCTTCCTCATCTACAACCAATTCTTCATCGGCACTGGCAAACTCTACATTATAACCAAACTCATCGGCAATTACCGTAATGGCTTCGGCATCGAGCCGCTGATTAATGGAGACGAACATCCCCAGTCCCATACAGGCCGAAATAACTTCATTCACGGATACCTCCATCAGCGAAGCCAGGTCGTTGGCCGAGATAAATTCCGGTACTTTCAGGGTTTTAGAATCGGCCATGGCCTGATCCTGCTGTTGTTCTTTGGCGCTGGCGATGGCCGAACGTTTTTCACGCCTGTATTTGGAGCCGGCCGTTTTTTTGCCCCCGCCACTGAGTTTGGCCAGGGTAGCTTTAATCTGCTCCTGAATTTCCTTGTCGGAAGGCTCTTCCTTTTTCGCCCGCCTGCGTTGCCTTTCGGTTTGTGGCTTTTGGGCCGGTCCCCGGCCACCATTTCTGCGGCCGCCCCCGCCTTCTCCTTCTTTATGGATTCTTTTACGGGGCCTTTTACCTTCTTTTTTAGCAATATCAGAAGAGGCCACCGGCTTGGCTTTCTTTTCGGGCAGGTCAATTTTACCCACTACATTCAGCCCCTTCAGCTTATCTGCCTTAGCCGATATTACATCTTTTTCCGGCTTGGCCGGTTCTGCTGCCGGTTTTTCTGCCGTTGCCGGGGGCTCCTCTTTGGGCTCCGCTGCTGCCGGTTCTTCTTCCCTGGGTTTTTCGGCTGCCGGTTCTTCCTTTTTAGGTTTATCCAGGTCTATCTTGCCAACTACCTTTAAGCCTTTCAGTTTTTCCTTCTCCTCCGCCCCGGTCTTGTCGGCTTCTTTGGCTGTTGGTTCTTCTTTTTTTATGGTTTCGGCCGAGAGGTTGGTGATCAGGATTTCCTCCTCATCCTTTTTTGGTTTCGGTGCCGGCTCTTTTTCTTCATCAAGGGTGAGTTTTTCTCTGTGCTGTACCCCAATACTTAAACTTTCTGCTTCTTCTTTGTCCAGCAAAGAGGAAGCAAATTCTTTTGCCAGCATGGTATATTGCTCGGGGTTGATTTTGGTATTCGGGTTCCGATCTACCTCCATGCCCTTGTCTGCAAGAAACTCAACAATGGTATCCATACCAACGTTCAGCTTCCTGGCCACCTGGCTAAGTCTCATGGGTTTTTGTACAGACATACTCAAATATCCTTTATTTAATGGTTATAAAAAAATCGGCTACTCGAACTCCTGGCCTAAAATCTTGAAAATCTCCAAAATTGTTTCTTCTTCCAGGTCGGTACGTTTGGCCAATTCTTCTGCCGAAAGCGTTAAAACACTCTTGGCAGTATCTAAACCTACTCGTTTTAATTCGTCAATAATCCAGTCATCAATTTCATCGGTAAACTCGTCAAGATCAACATCTTCCTCATCAAAATCGCCCAGTTCTCGGAACACATCTATTTCCATGCCGATCAACCGGCTGGCCAGTTTGATGTTCTGTCCGCCCTTGCCAATAGCCAGCGACACCTGGTCAGGCTTAAGGTAAACCGACACCCGGCCCTCTTCCTCGTTGATGGTGAGGCTGGAAATCTTAGCCGGGCTGAGGGCCCGGGCGATGTACAGCTCCATGTTATCGGTATAGTTAATCACATCAATATTTTCATTCTGCAGTTCGCGCACAATGCTGTGGATACGTGAGCCTTTCATGCCCACGCAGGCGCCTACGGGGTCAATGCGGTCGTCATACGACTCAACGGCTACTTTGGCCCTTTCGCCCGGTTCACGAACTACGTTTTTAATGGTAATCAGGCCGTCATATACTTCCGGCACTTCGTTCTCAAATAAACGCTCAAGAAATACCGGGGAGGTCCTTGAGAGGATAATCTTGGGCGCTCCGTTAACCAGGTCAACCCGGGCTACCACGGCCCGTACCGATTCGCCTTTGCGGAAACGGTCTTTCGGTATCTGCTCTGACTTGGGCAGGGAGATTTCATTGCCCTCACCATCAACCAGCAGCACTTCGCGCGATAACACCTGATATACCTCAGCGGTAATGATTTCCCCGATCAGGTCTTTGTATTTTTCATAAATAATATCACGTTCCAGGTCTTTTACTTTTTGAATAAGGGTTTGCCTGGCCGTCATCACTGCCCTGCGGCCAAAGTCTTCCAGTTTTACCTCTTCGGCCACTTCTTCGCCAATTTCAAAGTCTTCCTCAATCTTTCTTGCTTCCGATAAGCTGATTTTATCATGGTCCCAGATGTCCTCTGAATTGTCATCAACAATTTCACGGAAACGCCAGATTTCGAGGTCTCCTTTATCCGCATTAATAATGATGTCGAAATTATCATCATGCTCATACTTCCTGCGGATCATCGTCCTGAAAACTTCTTCCAGGATGGCTATCATGGTTGGCCGGTCAATGTTTTTCGACTGGGCAAAATCAGCAAACGATTCAATTAAATTACCACTATCCATTTTTTAGTACTATTTAAAAGAAACCTGCACCATAGCCTTACTTATGCGGCTGAACGGCACGTTGGTTACTTCGGTTGTTTGTTTCTTTTTTATTTTCGTTAGTTTATCTATTACAATTTTATCTTCGGCCACGGCCAGCAGCTTGCCGGTTATCGTGCTGCCGTCATCCAGGGTAAGCGCCAGCACCCTGCCGGTCCTGCCCCGGTACTGCCTTGGCAACAACAGGGGGTGGTCGAGTCCGGCAGACGACACCTCCAGGGTGTATTGTCCCGGGAAAGGGTCATTTTCTTCTAAGCTGGCCCCTAATGCCCGGCTAACCCGGGCGCAGTCGTCAATGGTCACGCCATTATCGCCATCAAGCAACACAATCACTTTCCTTTGCTGGTCGTTACCCTTCAGGATAATATCCACCAGAAAGTGTGCCGGTGACGGCAGGTGTTGGGCTACCATTTCTGCAAGCTGTTCTTTAAGCGCCATTTTTTTACAATAAAAGAGGGGACTTGTGTCCCCTCGTCTTGAAGATCGTTATTTTCTCTGCAAAAATAGGCGTAAATATTGAATAAACCAATATTTTGTGAAATAAGGGTTTTTTTGGCAAATAGTTAATGCAGGTATAAGCCTTCATCTCAACGAGAAGCTCCCAACTTAACAAGTATTATTGACATTTTCAGCACGTAAAGGAAATAAGACATTAATTTTGCGCCATGCTTGATAAACTGAGAGTATATAATAGCTTATCGGGGCAAAAAGAGGTTTTTGAGCCCCTTAACCCCCCTTTTGTAGGCATGTACGTTTGCGGCCCTACGGTGTACAGCGATGTGCATTTGGGCAACGTGCGCACTTTCCTGAGCTTTGATGTGATCTACCGCTACCTGATGTACCTCGGCTATAAGGTGCGTTACGTGCGCAATATTACCGATGTAGGGCACCTGGAAAATGATGCCGATGAGGGGGAAGACAAGATCGGCAAAAAAGCCCGCCTCGAAAACTTAGAACCGATGGAGATCGTGCAGCGCTATGCCAACGGCTTTCATGAAGTGCTGGCACAGTTTAACCTGCTGCCCCCCAGTATAGAGCCGGCTGCGACCGGCCATATTGTAGAGCAAATTGAGTTGACCCAAACCTTGCTGGACAAAGGCCTGGCCTATGCGGTGAACGGCTCGGTTTATTTTGATGTGGCCAAATATGACAAAGACCATAATTATGGTAAACTCTCGAAAAGAAATATTGAAGAAATGATAGAAAGCGGCCGCGACCTGGACAGCCAGGATGAGAAACGCAACACCATCGACTTTGCCTTATGGAAAAAGGCCTCGCCCGAACATATCATGCGCTGGTCATCACCCTGGGGCAAGGGCTTCCCCGGCTGGCACCTGGAGTGCTCGGTGATGGGTACCAAGTACCTGGGCGAGACTTTTGATATTCATGGTGGCGGCATGGACCTGAAGTTCCCGCACCATGAATGCGAAATAGCCCAGTCGGTAGGGGCACACGGCAAAGACCCGGTAAACTACTGGCTGCACACCAATATGCTCACAGTTAATGGCCAGAAAATGAGCAAGTCGCTGGGCAACTCATTTCTGCCCCATGAGCTGTTTACCGGCAGCCACGAGCTATTGGACGAGCCTTACTCCCCCATGACAGTAAAATTCTTTATGCTGCAATCGCATTATTCCAGCACCCTCGACTTCTCCAATGATGCCCTGAAAGCCGCCCGTAAAGGGTATAAAAAATTAATGAACGGCCTGCGGGTGGTGAAAGGTATGCGTTACCAGGCCGATGAGGGGCAACGGAACGAACAGCTTGTGGCCCAGATAGAAAAGCAGGTTGCCGCCTGTCATGCCGCCATGAACGATGATTTTAACACGGCCCTGACTATCGGCCAGTTATTTAACCTGTTAAAAAAAATAAACTCGTTAAATACCGGTAACCTGCTGTTCGGGGAGCTTGGCGAAGAACTGTTTGCCAAAGTAAAACAAACCTATATTGATTTCGTTGAGAATATCCTCGGGTTGCTGGAAGAAAAGCCTGCTGATTTTGACAGTATTGTTGATTCGCTGCTGGAAATTTATAAGAAGGCCAAGTTTGCCAAAGATTTTGCCAAGGTAGATGAAATACGGGCGATACTAAAAAGGAACGGGGTAATTGTAAAAGACATGAAAAATAAAATTGAATGGGCTTATGAAGAATAATAATGCCATGCCTGACGCCCTTCGTGCCCTGGCCCCATTCGTTTTACTGTTGCTGGTTTTCTCCTGTAAAGAGGCGGAAAAGGCCGGCCGTGAGGTCACCAAACCGGCCAGGGTAGTGGCCGTGCCCGATTTCAATGCCGATTCGGCCTATTCTTTTGTGCAGGAGCAGGTTGACTTTGGCCCGCGCGTTCCCAACACGGCTGCCCACGTGGCAGCCGGTGACCGGATTATCGCCCGCCTTGAGGCCTATGGTGCTACCGTAAAAACCCAGGCGTTTGCGGCCGTCACCTATGACGGTGTAACCCTGCAACTGCGTAATATTATGGCTTCGTTTAACCCTACCGCCCGCAAGCGGCTACTGTTGGCCACCCACTGGGATACCCGCCCCTGGGCAAGCAAAGATAAGGATGATCCCAAGGCCCGGTTTGACGGGGCCAATGATGGCGCCAGCGGTGTTGGGGTGTTGCTGGAAATAGCCCGGCAACTACAGGCCAACAAACCAGCGGTAGGCGTTGACCTGTTATTTTTTGATGGCGAAGACTGGGGCCAGGAAAACGGGGGCAAGCCCGAATCGTGGTGCCTGGGTTCACAATACTGGGCGCAGAATAAAGGCAATTATGCCGCTTACTATGGGATCTTATTGGATATGGTTGGGGCTAAAAATGCCCGTTTCCCTTATGAGGGATATTCCCGGAAAATGGCCAGAAAAGTACTGACCAACGTTTGGACAACCGCCAGCAAAATTGGTTACGGCAAGTATTTTATCCCCCGCAAAGAGGGGGCCATCACCGATGATCATTACTATGTTAACAAGATGGCGAAAATCCCCATGATTGATGTGCTGCACTGGGAGCCCGAAGCCGGTTACTTTGGCACCTGGCACCATACGCGGCAGGATAATATGGACATCATTGACAAAAATACCCTGAAAGCCGTGGGGCAAACCATGCTACACGTTGTTTACTACGAGGAGCCCTAATTGTAGATGAACAAATAATCCCCGGACAGGGATGTGTTATATTTTTTCATCGGCAAGGTGGCCGGCCCGGCTGTGGGGAAACCGCTGAGATCAAAAGTTGAACCGCAACAAAGGTCTTCCATGTAAAACCCCGTATCGTTCATTTCAACTAGGGCGCAGGCATCCTGTGGCCGGTAGGGGCAATTGCGCTCAAAAGCACTGTATTCATTTTGCGACTCCCGTCTGACGATGATCCCCCGCACGCCACCATCAACATAAATATAGCCGCCCACCAGTTGTAGCGGGGCGCTGTCAATGGCCCGCAGGTTAATTTCCACATTTACCGGAACGTTAGGTATCTCCGACTCTTCAATGGCCGGGGCGCAAGCCAGCACAAAACCTAACCCAAGTAAACAAAATGTTTTTTTATTCATAGCGATAAAAACCGCGGCCGGTTTTTTTGCCCAGATGGCCGGCCGCCACCTTTTGCTCCTGTATCCTGCTGGGCCTGAATTTCGGGTCCTGGTGAAAACCCTGGTACATGGTAGAAGTAACGGCAAAGTTGGTGTCCACCCCGATCAGGTCCATGAGCCTGAAAGGCCCCATGCGAAAGCCCGAAGCTTCCAGCAGCTTGTCAATATCCTCGAAAGAGGCCACTTGCTCTTCCAGTACCCGCAGGCTTTCCACATAAAAATGGCGGGCTACCCGGTTAACGATAAAGCCGGGCGAATCGTTGGCCACCACCGGTACCTTGCCCAGGCTGCTGACAAATGCCAACGCCTGCTGAAGGGCCTTTTCATTGGTTTCGGAGGTGGCTACAACTTCCACCAGCTTCATGATATGGGCGGGATTGAAGAAATGCATACCGAGAAACCGGTGCCGGAATTTTAAGCCGGCCGCTATTTTAGTAACGGCAATAGAGGATGTATTCGTACAAATCAGGGCTTCTTCCGATAAAATTTTTTCAAGTTCCGCCAGCAGGTTTTGCTTGAGGCCGAGCTCTTCAACAATGGCTTCAATAGCCAGATCAGCATTGATTTCGTGCAACTGTTCTACCTTGTCGATCAGGGAAAGGGTTTTTTCGGCTGCTTCGGGGCTAACCTTGCCCCGCGCGATCCCTTGTTGCAGGTTTTTATCGATTTGGCCGAGCGCTTTATCTACCGCATCTGCCCGGGCATCAAATAATTGTACCGCATAGCCGGCCATGGCGGCTACCTGGGCTATGCCAAGCCCCATAGTGCCCGCCCCGATTACGGCAACCCGTTGTATGGAATCAGCCATCAATATGCTTTAAACTGGTCAAGGAAACGAATATCATTTTCGGTAAAGAGCCTTAGGTCATCTATCTCCCATTTTAGCATGGCGATCCGCTCGATGCCCATGCCAAAAGCAAAACCGGTGTATTTTTCGGCATCAATATGGCAGTTTTGCAGCACATTCGGGTCAATCATACCGGAGCCGGCAATCTCTACCCAGCCGGTATATTTGCAAATATTACAGCCTTCGCCTTTACAAATATTGCAACTGATGTCTATCTCGGCACTGGGCTCGGTAAAAGGAAAGTAAGAGGGACGGAAACGCACTTTGGTGTCTTTGCCGAACATCTCTTTGGCAAAATGAAACAAGGTTTGTTTTAAATCAACAAAACTCACATTCTCATTCACGTAGAACCCTTCCACCTGATGAAAGATACAATGGGCACGGGCCGAAATGGCCTCGTTGCGGAATACCCGGCCGGGGCACAGGGTGCGGATGGGCGGTTGCCGGGTTTCCATCACCCTGATTTGTACCGAGGAGGTATGGGTGCGCAAAGCAATATCGGGGTTTTTTTCAATAAAAAAGGTGTCCTGCATTTCCCTGGCCGGATGGTTAGGGGGGAAATTGAGGGCGGTAAAATTATGCCAGTCATCTTCTATCTCCGGCCCATCGGAAACATTAAAGCCAATTTTTTCAAATATCTCGATAATACGGTTGCGGGTAATGGTAATGGGGTGCATGCTGCCCGGCTGGGCTTTGCTGCTGGGCAGGGTTAAGTCAACCGGGGGGGCTTCGGTACCGGCTTCTTCCTTCTCCAGCGAACTAACCAGTTGCTTGAATTTCTCTTGGGCAAGGGTTTTTAGTTCGTTTATTTGTTGCCCGTAGGCTTTTTTCTCCGGCCCGGGGATCTCCTTTATTTTGGCAAACAGCTCTCCTATTACACTTTTACGGCTGATGAACTTCAGGCGGTAGGCCTCCAGTTCTTCGGCATTGGCGCAGGTGGCTGTGGTTATTTCCTGTCTGATCTGTTCAATAGAACTCATCTGTAGCGCAATTAGTAAAGGGCAAAAATAGGGTATTAACGGGGAAAATTCATCAAAATTTTGTGGCCACTGTACCGGGACCGAGATAAATTCTACATGTTGCCAGGTTTGCGAAAAGCAGGATTTAGAAAAACCCCCTGACAATACAACGAATAAGTACTGTAAGTAGTGGCTCTTAACCCGGATTATTCACGAAAATCGTGAATAATGATGTAAATCAACTGCCAAACGATTGTTTGTCAGTTAATTACATCAGGTCCTTAGACTCCGATTCAGCGGAGTCTAAGGACCTGATGAGTGCAAAATATTTTACTCTCAAATTTGGGTCATGCTTAATCT
>JALSJF010000265.1 GCA_026989505.1 Cyclobacteriaceae bacterium | reverse complement strand
CCCACCGGGGCGTGTTACCAGCTACGGGGCCATTGCTGCCTACCTCGGTGCCAAGGGCAGTGCGCGCATGGTGGGCTGGGCCATGAATGCCGCTCATAACCTGCCCGATGTACCGGCCCACCGGGTAGTTAACCGCCAGGGGCTGCTTACGGGCAAGCATCATTTTGCCGCCCCTGAAGAAATGGCCGGGCTACTGGCGGCCGAAGGGGTGCCGGTAAAAGATGACCGGGTACAGGAGTTCAGCAAATTTTTCTGGGACCCGGCCGTTGAGCTGGCGCTGTAGCATTAATTTAGTTCATCCCAGTCCGGGTCTTTGGGCAAGAGAATTTCCTGGCCTGTTAGTTAACCCGGATTATTCATGAAAATCATGAATAATGATGTAAATCAACCGCCAAACGATTGTTTGTCAGTTAATTACATCATGTCCTTAGACTCCGATTCAGCGGAGGTTAAGGACCTGATGAGTGCAAAATACTTTGCCCTCAAATTTGGGTCATGCTTAATCTTTGGCTCATGCTGTATTTTGTATATAACATACTTTTTTACACTATTTTGCAGTTCATCAGCCCTGTGGGCGAAAAATTCATATGAATTTTTCGGGTTAAAATACAAGAAAGCAAAGGGCTTCCGGCCATGGCCGGAAGCCCTTTGCCGTAAGGGAATTTTCTTTATTTCCTGATCATTACCAGGCCGATAAAGGCAAGCAGGCCATTGAGGATAACCACTTCAAACCCCATGGTATAACCGTTAAACCAGGCCACCGAGTTGCTGCTGATGATATACGCCACTACCGGGGAGGCTACGGCAATATAGGGTACCCACCTGTCTTTTACCTGCCAGGGGGTGAACAGGCCGAAGGCGTAAAGCCCCAGCAAGGGCCCGTAGGTGTAGCCGGCAGCGGTAAACACGGCACTGATCACGCTGTCATCGCTGATAAGGCGGAAAATGATGATAACGATAAACAGCAACCCCGAAAAGCCCAGGTGTACTTTGGTACGCGTGGCCTTATTGTCCTGGTCTTCTTTAAAGCCGAGGAAATCCACACAAAACGAGGTGGTAAGGGCGGTCAGGGCCGAATCGGCACTGGAGTAGGCGGCTGCGGTGATGCCCAGCAAAAAGGTAATGCCGGCAAAGGTGCCGAGGTGGTTCAGGGCCAGCATCGGAAACAGGTCGTCCATCCGCTCCGGCAGGGCAATGCCTTTTTGGGCCGCATAAATAAACAACAGCGCCCCCAGGGTGAGAAAGACAAATTTTACCACCAACAGGGTAACGCTAAACCACAGCATGTTCTTTTGGGCATCGCCAATCGACTTGCAGGTGAGGTTTTTCTGCATCATATCCTGGTCAAGGCCGGTCATTACAATGGCAATAAACGCCCCGGAAAAGAACTGCTTGAAAAAATTTTGCCGGCTGTGCCAGTCCCACACAAACATCCGGCCGTAATTGCTGCTGCCGATTACTTCATTCAGGCGGCTGAGCGACAGGCCCAGGTCGTTGGTGATGATAACGATGCTCACCCCTACGGCTGTCAGCATAAACAGGGTTTGCAGGGTGTCGGTCCAGACAATGGTTTTTATCCCTCCGCGGAAAGTGTAAACCCAGATCAGCAGGATGGTGACCAATACCGAAACCCAGAACGGGATACCGTAGTGATCGAAAAATGCCAGTTGCAATACCCCCGCTACCAGAAACAGCCGGAAGGCCGCGCCAATAGTCCTCGACAGCAGAAAGAAAAAAGCCCCCGTTTTATAGGCTTTGGGGCCAAAGCGCTGGTCGAGGTATTGGTAAATAGAGATCAGGTTCAGGCGGTAATAAAGGGGCATTAATACGGCCGCAATAAAAAAATAGCCTGCCATATAGCCCATTACCATTTGCATATAGGTGAATTGGGTAGCCCCCACCCAGCCCGGCACCGAGATAAAGGTTACCCCCGAAAGGGTGGCCCCTACCATGCCAAAGGCTACCAGGTACCAGGGCGACTGCCGGTTGGCGGTAAAAAAGGTCTTGGCATCGCCCTGGCCGGCCGTTAACCAACTAATGCCGATGAGCAGCATAAAATACCCGCCAATAATGCCGGCAACGAAAACAGGGTTCATATTTGGGTGATTGTGCGTTTAATAAGCGCAATTTTCGATAAATTTGCCGAGAGATGTATGTGAAAGGCAAAATAAATATGGTTATGGGCAGCAAACCACATGATGCCGCAGAGGCGGCCCTGACAGCCGCAGAGGTACTTATTGACGAACATAATGTGGTGGTTTACAATGATGACGTAAACACCTTTGCGCATGTGATCAACACCCTGATCAGGGTGTGTAAGCACACCCCGGAACAGGCCGAACAATGTACCTGGCTGATCCATTACAAAGGCAAATGTGTGGTTAAGTCGGGCGGGTTTGCGCAGTTGGTGCCGGTAAAAGAGGCCATTTGTGCTGCCGGCATTGAGGCCAAAATAGTTTAGCAGCATAGGGGATGGCCTACTCTTCTAAACTTATCGAACAGGCAATAGCCGAAGTGGCTAAATTGCCCGGCATTGGCAAGAAGTCGGCCCTGCGCATTGTGCTGCACCTGCTGCGGCAGGAGGCCACCGAAACCAGTTTGCTGGCCGAAGCCCTGCAGGAACTGCGCGGGAATATTAAGTACTGCGCGGTATGTTATAATATTTCTGATGATGAGGTCTGCACCATTTGCCGCAGTCACAGGCGGGATGGGGCCATTATTTGTGTGGTTGAAGACATCCGTGATGTGATGGCCATTGAAAACACCGAACAATATTTTGGCAAGTACCATGTGCTGGGGGGGATTATCTCGCCCATTGATGGCATTGGCCCGGAAGACCTGAATATTGAGGCCCTGGTAAAACGGGTGGCCGGTGACGGGCAGATCAAAGAAATAATTATTGCCCTGCCGTCAACCATGGAAGGTGACACTACCGCTTTTTACCTCAGTAAAAAACTGCAGCCTTACGCGGTAAAAATTACCGGCATTGCGCGTGGGGTGCCCGTAGGCAGCGAGCTGGAATACACCGATGAGGTTACCCTGGGCCGCAGCATTTTAAACCGCGTGCAGTTGTAGGAGGGCCTTAGATCAGCGTATTTGTTGCAGCAGCTGAAGCCCCGCCCTCCCGTTAAGCATAAAAACCCTTTTTTATCGTTCCCGAACAACCAAAGGTTTTATTTTTGTGTTCTTTACTAACCCGTAGCAATATGAACCCACTGTCGCAACGTGTGATAAATATGGAGGAATCGGCCACCCTGGCTATGGCGCAGAAAGCCCGTGACCTCAAAGCCAAAGGTGTTGACGTGATCAGCCTCAGCCTGGGCGAGCCCGATTTTAAAACACCCCAGCACATTCAGGAGGCCGCCAAAGCGGCTATCGACTCCCAGCAGTATTTCGGCTACCCGCCCGTAGCCGGCTATCTCGATTTCCGTGAAGCCATTGCCAAAAAGTTCCGCGAAGAAAATGGCCTTGAAAGTACGGCCGCCAACATTGTGGTTTCTAATGGCGCCAAGCAGTCCATCGCCAATATTATGATGGCCATGCTGGACCCCGGGGATGAGGTGCTGGTATTAAGCCCGTACTGGGTGAGCTATGCTGATATCATTAAGGTCTCGGAAGGGGTGCCGGTGTATGTAAAAGGGGCTATCGATACTAATTTCAAGCCTTCGGCCGCACAAATTGAGGCGGCCATTACCCCAAGGACCAAAATGATGATCTTTTCTTCGCCCTGTAACCCCTCGGGTGAGGTATTCACCCGGGATGAAATTGCGGCTATGGTAGCGGTGTTTGCACGGCACCCTGATATTTATATTGTTTCGGATGAGATTTATGAGCACATTAATTATACCGGTGACCATGTGAGCATTGGCTCTTTTCCCGCTATGCAAGACCGGGTGATTACCGTTAATGGGGTGGCCAAGGGGTTTGCCATGACCGGCTGGCGCATCGGTTACATCACGGCCCCGGAAGTTATCGCCAAAGCGTGTACGAAAATCCAGGGGCAGTCAACCTCGGGCGCCAACGGCATTGCCCAGCGGGCGGCCATGGCGGCCATTACTACCAACTTGCAACCTACCCGGGAAATGGCGGCCGAGTATAAGGCCCGCAGGCAAATGGTTTTTGCTTTGCTGAACGAAATCCCGGGAATGAAAACCATTATGCCCAACGGGGCGTTTTATTTCTTGCCCGATGTATCGGCTTTTTTTGGTAAAACCGTGGACGGCCGGACCATCAACAATGCCAGCGATTTATGCCTGTATTTGCTCGAAGAAGCCCATGTGTCGCTGGTAACCGGAGAGGCCTTTGGCGTGCCCGAATGTGTGCGCCTGTCGTATGCCGCCTCGCGTGCAGACCTGCAGGAAGCCCTGAGGCGGATGAAGGAAGCATTAGCCCGACTGCAATAATGGTTACTGCAGCCGCTTGTACGGAAGTTTTCAACAACTGTATCCGCCAATACCATGTGCAGGATACGGTTGACCAGCCGCTGGTTAACCCGTATGCTGAGGGTGAATTTAATCATTTGCTTTACCATAAATGCTGGATTGACACCGTGCAATGGCATTATGAAGACCTTATCCGTGACCCGGCCATTGACCCCCGGGAGGGGATGGCCTTAAAACGCCTGATTGATGCCTCTAACCAGCAGCGCACCGACAGGGTTGAGCAACTTGATGATTGGTTTCTGGCCCAATTTGCCGGGGTGCAACCCGAGGCTGGGGCCACGGTAAACACCGAAAGCCCGGCCTGGGTTATCGACCGGCTGTCCATCCTGGCCCTGAAAATATACCACATGCAGGAACAGGCTTCCCGTACCGATGTAGCGGACGCCCACCGGCAGCAGGCAGAAGCCAAACTGGCCGTACTCCTGGAGCAGCAAACCGACCTCTCTGCCAGTTTCGATCAGCTTTTGGCCGATATTGCAGCTGGCCGTAAGGTAATGAAGGTGTACCGGCAAATGAAGCTGTATAATGACCCGGCCACCAATCCGGTTTTGTATAAAAACAAATAAAGCCTAGATTAGGATATGCGTTTGCTGGTTATCCGCTTTTCGGCCATGGGTGATGTGGCCCTTACCGTTCCGGTCATCCGGGGGGTGCTTGCTGCCAACCCGGAGTTGCAGGTTACTATGGTGTCTAATGCCCGGTTCGAGCCTTTCTTTTATGCTATTGAGCGGTTAACCTTTCAGCGGGTGACCCTGGAGAACTACCGGGGGGCCGGGGGCATGTACCGGCTTTACCGGAGGCTGGCAGCAAAGGGCCCTTGGGATGCTGTTCTCGATCTGCACAGTGTAATCCGCACCTGGGCCATAGCTGGTTTCTTTAAGTTGTCGGGGGTGCCCGTTTTCAGGCTTGACAAAGGCCGGAAAGAGAAGAAAGCCCTGGTTAAACATGGGCATAAAACCCTCAAACCTTTAAAACATACCACCGAGCGCTATCTGGAGGTCTTTCATGCGGCCGGCTTGCCGGGGGAAGTAATGCCGGGCGATGTAATCCGTAAAAACGCCCGGGCCGACAAGAGCCTGCAAAAGTTTTTTGCTGAAAACGGCCTGATAAAAAATAAAAAATGGCTGGGCATTGCCCCGTTTTCCCTGCACCGGGAAAAAACCTGGCCGCTGAGCAAAGTTACCGGCCTCATTGAAGCGCTGGGCAAACACGAAGCGTATCAGATTTTTTTGTTGGGAGGGCAGGAGGATGTTGATAAACTAAAAAATATTGCCGCGCTTTATCCCCATTGCCGCAACATGGCCGGTATTTTTTCCCTCGATGAAGAAATTGCCCTGATCCACCACCTGGAAGCCGTAGTGGCCATGGACTCCTTTAATATGCACCTGGCGGCCTTGTGTGGGGTTAAGGTGGTTTCTGTCTGGGGCGCTACCCACCCTTATGCCGGCTTCGGGCCGTTAAACGGTAACGATCAATACATCGTACAACTGCCCCCCGAAGAGCTCTCCTGCCGGCCTTGTTCGGTGTTTGGCAGCAAGCCTTGTTACCGCCAGGATTGGGCCTGTTTAACCGGCATCCCGGTACAGGATGTGCTGCAACACCTGTAAGATAAATCGGGATAGGGCCATAGTGCCAGTTTTTGGTGCCTGATTAGTTACTGAAACCCTGGGGGGACAACCAATAAATAAGCTTGTAAATATTACAACTAAAATAAAATATGCAATGTTAAATAAAAATAACCTTGCAAATAATACAAAAAATAGTAAATTTGCAAGGATGATTGATCGTTGGATTATACATAAAGTAGAAAAGAAAATTAGCCGGTTTCCGGCAGTGGGTATCATTGGTTCAAGGCAGGTAGGAAAAACCACTTTGGCCAAGATAATTGCTAAAAACACAGCTTCAGTATATCTTGATTTGGAAAACCCCCTGCATTTAAGCCAATTAGATGACCCCCTGAGTTTTTTTTCCAGCCATGCAGATAAGTTAGTCATCCTGGATGAGATTCAACGAATGCCGGAGCTATTTCCTATACTTAGAAGTGTAATCGATCAAAACAGGGCAAGAGGGGAAAAAGCCGGTCAGTTCTTAATCCTGGGTTCGGCTTCGGTAGAACTTTTGCGCCAATCATCCGAGAGCCTGGCAGGAAGGATAGTGTATGAAGAGCTAACACCAATTACGGTAGTGGAATCCGGGATCCCAGTATCAAGCCATTGGCTAAGGGGAGGATACCCGGACAGTTTACTTGCACATGATATGGAAGCGAGTTCGGAATGGAGGCAAGCGTTTATTAGCACTTATTTAGAAAGGGACATACCATTTTTTGGGCCCAGGGTGCCGGCAGCTACAATGCGCAGGCTCTGGACGATGCTGGCGCATAATCAGGGGATGACTTTCAATGCCTCGCAATTATCTAAATCCCTCGGCAATAGTGTCACCTCAATATTTCGATATACGGATTTAATGGAGGACTTATTTTTGATCAGGAAGTTACGTCCCTGGTATCGAAATACAGGTAAGCGCTTGACTAAAAGTCCGAAAGTGTTTATACGGGATAGTGGCATACTTCACACCTTATTAAATATTCAATCCGAAGACGCTCTGCAAGCGCATCCGGTAGTTGGTTTCAGTTGGGAAGGATTTGTGATTGAAAATATTTACGGCATATTACCTAAAGGTTCTGAGCTTTCCTACTATCGAAGTTCCGGAGGAGCTGAAATTGATTTAATTATTGAGCATACCAATGGTAAGACCTATGCAATAGAAGTAAAGAAATCAGCGGTTCCCTCTTTGGAACGGGGTTTTTTTGAAGCTTGCAAGGAAGTTAAACCCGATGAAAAAATGGTCGTTTACCGGGGCGATGATGAGTTTTACCTGCGTAATGAAGTATTGGCCCTTGGCTTGCAAGGGATGATGGAAAAAATCATTTGAAAAAAAACAGGTTAGTAATATTGATGGCGATATTATTTTGCAATGAAAACCCTGAGTTTTTTATGACCTCAACACGAGAAGTCTAAACAAATTGGATAATATAAAGATTTAATCCTCTGAGATTTTGCATTTTCAAATCTTTATCCCACCTTTGAAGCCATAATGGATAACAGGAACACATATTTTAGCTATTTCTTTTTTTACTACTGGGGTATAAAACCGGAGTTGAAGAGATAGTTTATATATAAACTTATTTGCAGGCTCCGGTGGTAAACCGGAGCTTTTTTTTTGTCAAAACCGCGATAGAATTTTGTGAGGTTTAACGATATGGAGAAATTAAAAGTAGGTATTCAGGGCATCAGGGCTTCTTTTCATGATATGGCGGCCCAGGCGTATTTTGGCGAGCGGGAATTGGACCTAGTAGAAATCAGGGATTTCCGCGCCCTGGCCGAGGCCACGGCCAAAGGCCAGGTTGATTACGGGGTGATGGCCATAGAAAACACCATTGGCGGCAGTATTTTACCCAACTATGGGTTTATCGAAGAGTTTGACCTGCATATCCTGGGGGAAGAATACCTGCGCATCTCC
>JALSJF010000264.1 GCA_026989505.1 Cyclobacteriaceae bacterium | reverse complement strand
GCCTGAAGGCAGTAATTAAAGAGGTGACCGATTCGGATGGCGAGATCATTCTGTTTATCGATGAAATCCATACCCTGATCGGGGCCGGGGGTGGAGAAGGGGCCATGGATGCCGCCAACCTGCTGAAACCCGCCCTGGCCCGGGGGGAGTTGCATGCCATTGGCGCCACTACGCTGAAGGAATACCAAAAACATATTGAAAAAGACAAAGCCCTGGAGCGCAGGTTCCAGATGGTTATGGTAGATGAACCGTCAGTAGAAGATGCTATTTCCATTTTGCGGGGCATCAAAGATAAATATGAGTTGCACCACGGGGTGCGCATTAAGGACGATGCCGTGATTGCGGCCGTAGAATTGTCATCGCGCTATATCTCCGACCGCTTTTTGCCCGATAAGGCCATTGATCTGATGGATGAAGCGGCTTCGAAGTTGCGTATTGAGATTGATTCGCTGCCGGAAGAGCTGGATGAGTTGCAACGCAAGATCATGCAACTGGAAATTGAGCGTGAGGCCATCCGCAGGGAAAAAGACAAAAAGAAAGAAGAAAAGCTGAATAAAGTAATTGCCGAGCTGACCGATGAGCGTAACCGTCTGAAAGCCAAATGGGAAAACGAGAAAAACGTTATCCAGGGCATTCAGCAGCAAAAGGAGTTGATTGAGCAGTACAAGCTTGAAGCTGAACAGGCTGAACGGGCCGGTGATCTGGGCCTGGTGGCGGAAATACGGTATGGTAAGATTGTGGAAGCGGAGAATAAGCTTGAGGCGCTTAAGCGTAACCTTGAAGCCATGCAACAGGACGAGAGCACCTTGTTGAAAGAGGAGGTTGACAGCGAAGATATTGCCGAGGTAGTGGCCAAGTGGACCGGCATTCCGGTAGCGAAAATGCTACAGAGCGACAAGGAGAAGCTGTTGCATTTGGAGGAGGAACTTAGTAAGCGGGTAGCCGGCCAGGAAGAAGCCATTAAGGTACTGTCGGATGCGGTACGCAGAAGCCGGGCCGGGTTGCAGGACCCGCGCAGGCCGATTGGCTCGTTTATCTTCCTTGGCACCACCGGGGTGGGCAAAACCGAGCTCTCCAAGGCCCTGGCCGAATACCTGTTTAACGATGAGCATGCAATGGTTAGGATTGACATGTCGGAGTATCAGGAGAGGCATGCCGTGAGCCGGCTGATTGGCGCCCCTCCGGGTTATGTGGGTTATGATGAAGGCGGCCAGCTTACCGAGGCGGTGCGCAGAAAACCCTATTCGGTAATATTGCTGGACGAGATAGAAAAGGCGCACCCGGATGTATTTAACATCTTGCTGCAGGTGCTTGATGACGGGCGCCTGACGGACAACAAGGGCCGGGTGGCTAATTTTAAGAATACCATTATTATTATGACCACCAATATTGGTTCTACGCTGATTCAGGAGAGGTTTGAAAACTTGGATAAAAAGAACGTAGAGGAAGTGCTGGAGAACACCAAAAAAGAAGTGTTTGAAATCCTCAGGAAATCGGTTAGGCCGGAGTTTTTGAACCGGGTGGACGAAACCATTATGTTCAGGCCCTTGAGCAGGGAAGACCTGCGTAAGATTGTCAGCATTCAGTTTAACCTGATCCGCCAAAGGATTGAGCAAGGTGGTATTACCGTAGAAATTGCCGATGAGGCGTTAGACTACCTGGCGGTGGTTGGTTTCGATCCGCAATTTGGCGCCAGGCCGTTGAAGCGGGTAATGCAACGTGAGATACTCAATGCGTTGTCCAAGGAGATCATTGCCGGTAAGATTACGGCCGGGGATCATGTGGTGATTGACATGGAAGGTAGCAAGATCATCTTCAATACCATCACCCCGGTAGAAACCGTAGAGTAAGCGTAGCGCTTAGTGTCGGGATAAAATAGCCTTCGTTGTAAACGAGGGCTATTTTTTTTGCCCGGAACCGGAAGCCTTAAATGCCGGTGATGTACCCTGGCGGAGTATGGCACTCCCCCTCAACCCGGGTTATTCATTTACCCCATATTTATCCAGGAGGTAAACCAGGGCTGTGATGGTGGCCGCGCCCATTTCCAGTTCGCGCTTGTCAACGTTCTCAAACACATCGTTGGCGGTATGGTGGAGGGTGAAATACCGGTGCGAATCAGGCAGGAAGCCTATCATTTTGGTGTTCTGGTTTTTCAGTGGGCCGATATCTGCGCCCCCGCCCCCGGGAATAAATTCATAAATCTCATATGGGGCAAAAAGTGGCGCCCAGCCTTTTATTTTAGTCAGCAGGGCCGCATTGCCCACGGTAAAGCCGCGGGGGGTAAATACGCCACGGTCTGATTCAATGGCGAGGATATGTTTTTCGTTTTTTGCCAGGGCCACCCGGGCATACTCTTTGCCGCCTTTGAGGCCATTTTCTTCGTTCATAAACATTACCGCCCGCAGGCTGTGTTTTGGCCGCAGGCCCAGGGCCTTGAACGTGCGCAGTACCTCAATGGCCTGCATACAGCCGCCACCATCATCGTGGGCGCCTTCGCCTACATCCCAGGAATCGAGGTGGCCGCCAATAACGATATATTCATCGGGCTTCTCGCTGCCGGTTAGCTGGCCGATAACATTGTACGAAGGCTCCATGCCGGCCATGTAGGAGGTAGTCCTGATAAAGACCTTTAATTCCGGGTCTGCCTGCAAGGTGGCGCTGAGCAAATCGGCATCCCGGGTGCTTACGGCTACTCCGGGTATTTTTTTTATGCCTTCCTGGTAGTGTAGCGAGCCGGTGTGGGGCACATCATCTACCTGGCTGGCCATAGAGCGGACTACTACGGCCACGGCCCCCAGTTTAGCCGCCTCAATGGCCCCGCTGCCCCGCTGGTTTACGGCCCCGCCATAGGCCCTGAAGGTGTTGATTTTGGTGTAGTCGAACGGACGGTTGAAGAAGACGATTTTACCTTCCACCTTTTTCTTGCCCAGGGCTTTTAACTCGTCAAAGTTTTGCACTTCTACTACCCGGGCGGCAATACCGGTTTTGCCGGTACCAACCGAATTGCCTAAGGCCGTAACGGCCAGTTCAACGGTGCCGGTATGGGCTGATACCATCCGCAATTGCTCCTCCCCGCCCCGAACCCAACGGGGTACCATTACCGGCTGCAGGTAAACGGTGTCAAAACCATAACCTGCCATCAACTGGCGGGTATATTCCACCGCGGCTGCGGCCCCGGTACTGCCGGCAAGGCGGTGGCCTACTTTTTTGGTGAGGTACCGCAGGTTTTCATAGGCCGGGCTGTTGGTCAGGGTTTCATCGTAAATGGATTTGATAACCCCGGCATCGTCCTGGCCAAAAGCAGGGCTGCCCAGCAGCAGCCCCAGGAGTGTACAGGCAAAATAGCGCATCATGAAATCAGTTTAAAAAGCTAATGTCGTGATATTTATTTTGCCCTTAACTTTGGTTTTACACCAGCGGTTATAATTTCAGGGTAATGCCGGCCATAAAGTTGATACCGGCCTGCGGGTAGTAAAAATTCTCGCGTATTTCGGCCCCGCCCCCCCGGTAGCCAAAGGTATAGCCGTTGGCTTCGTAGAGGTTGTTGAATAAGTTATAAATAGCGAGGTTAAGGCCAATAGACTTCATTTTTAAAGCACTGAAAGCATAATTTATGCGCAGGTCACTAAGATAATAGCCGGCTAACTTACGGGCCTCGTTGCTGGTATTGTCGAGATATTGGTCGCCCACGTAGCGGTGTGCCCAGTTGATGGCCAGGCCACTTACCGGTTGGTACCTGATGGTGCCTCCGGCAATAATTTCCGGGGAAAATGAAATATTGGTGTTGCCGTGGTCAATACGGACGGTATTGTACTCATCCCAGTTCTGGCCGTAATCGTAAATCACCTCGGTAAAGTTATTGATGATATTCTTACTGAAGGTAGCATTGGCCATCAGGCTAAGCCGGGGGGTGAAGGCATAGTTTGCCTCTAACTCCAGGCCGGTACGGTAGCTGCTGTTTACATTGGTGCGCAGGGGGGAGCCGGTGTCGTTCAGTTCACCGGTAAGTACCAACTGGTTTTGGTAGTACATGTAGTAAAAGTTGGCGTTTAAGCGTAGTTTGTCGTTTACCTTTTTGTAGCCAAATTCAATGTCATGCAGGGTTTCCGGCTCCGGGAGGCTGCCATCGGGGCTGTCGATAAAATCGGTACGCACGGGTTCTTTGTTGCCTACGCTGTAAGACAGGTAAACGTTGGTTCCCGGGGCCAGGCGGTAGTTGATTCCGGCCTTCGGATTAACAAATTGATACATGTACTGGCCGTCTATCGGCAGGCGGTCGTTATCAATGCCGGTGAGGGTGTAATTGATGGTACGGTACTGGATATCGGCATAGGCCGCGAGGGAGTTGGTAATAGCGTAACTGCCTTTCAGATAAATATTAAAATCGGTTTTGTAGCCATTATTGTCGTAATAGCGGTCACGGATACCGGCATTACCGGTAATTTCGGCCCAGATAATCTCACCGTAATGGTCGCCATCGTAGGCATTCCAGGCCCCGCCCAGGGTTAACTCCAGCCGGTTACCGGGCTGATAGTGCCCTGAAAAGGTAAAACCGTAAAAATCATTATTCAGCCAGCGCCTGCGGATAAGGTCGGTGGTATCTACCCGGATACCCCCAACAACCGGCCCGCTAAAGCCGTAATCGGATAAATTCTGGTCGGCTTTGTATTGTTCGTAATACCCTTCACCATGGGTATAGTGCAGGGCCGTGCTAAGCATGAAGTCATCGGTTATATCCTGGCTGTATAATAGCTGGTAGTGCGTTTGCTGGTAGTTATCCACCTCGTTGTCGTAGGTATAATAATTATAGGTACGGCCTGAGTTAAGCAGGTTGTCAGCCTCTGCCGGGGTGAGGCCATTGCGGGCGATATACTCCTGCATGCCTTGCCGGTCGTTTTTTACCCGGGCTTCGGGCGTGCCATACCAGGCCTGGTAGGTAACTTCCTTTCCGGAAAAAATATTGAGCTTCAGCAAAGAAGATTTGCCATAATACCCGGCCGAGAGGTAGTATGAACTTAGATCGGCAGAGGCCCGGTCGAGGTAGCCATCGGAGTAAATTCTCGACAACCGGGCATCTACGGTAAAGGCCTCATTCATCAGGCCGGTACCGGCCGTAAGGGTGTGTTTGCGTGTATTGAAGGAACCAAAGGCGTTATCGATAGTGGCATAAGGTTTTTCGTTAAGGCCCGTGGTTTGAATATTGATTGAGGCCCCGAAAGCCCCGGCCCCATTGGTAGAGGTGCCCACCCCGCGCTGCACCTGGATAGACTCTACGGAGGAAGCCATATCGGGCAGGTTAACCCAATACACCCCCTGCGATTCGGAATCATTGTAGGGGATGCCGTTGAGGGTGACGTTTACCCGGGTGGGATCGCTGCCGCGGATGCGGATGCCGGTATAGCCTACCCCGGCCCCGGCATCGGAGGTGGTTACCACCGAAGGCATGCCTTCCAGCAGGTAGGGCATGTCTTTGCCCATATTCAGTTGCGCCAGTTCTTCTTTGTCAATCTCGGAATAAGCAAGCGGGGCATCCTTGCCGGCCCGGGTAGCCATTACAATTACCTCGTCTTGCAGGTAGGGCGTTTCGGTCAGGCTTATCTGGAGAAAGCTTACGGCCGGAATATTGATGGTTTGCTGAAAGCTTTGGTACCCGACATAGCTGACTTGCAGTTGGTACTCGCCTGCGGCCAGGTTGGTAAACGCAAAGTGGCCTTCGTTATCGGTGGCCACTACCCGGGTTTTGTGGGCTTTGAGCACCACATTGGCGCCTGCAAGAGGGGTGTTAGTAGATTTTTCTGTTACATAACCGGCAAATTTGTGTTGCGCCAGAGCATAGTGGCCGGTCAGCACTATGATAGCGAGGATTAAACGGGTCATTTTCGTGTGTTTTTTTTTAGTTAAACAACCAGAGGCCAGGGGCTCCTCTGTTATTTGTTCAACATACTCCCTTCGGCCGCATTACCGGCATCAGGTTCAATGGGTATGTTCTCAGCCTGGGGTTCCGCCTGCGGGCAGAACATTTAGGCACCCCCTTGCGGCAAAGGTAATAAAAATGACCGGGATGAAAAAAGGTTGGCCGGACGATAAATTATGCCCTTGGCGGGTTAACCCAGGCTATGGCCCTGGTCGAGCATCCATTGGTCGTTGTAAAACTTACTCATGTATTTCACGCCATTGTCGGGGATTACGGTTACGATGGTAGCCGGTTCGCTTAAGGTGGCGGCCAGCTTCAGGGCGCCCCAGACGTTGGCGCCCCCGGTGCCCCCGCCAAAAATACCTTCTTCCCTGGCCAGTTTACGGGCCATACCAAAAGCATCCTGGTCAGAGAACTGGTACATTTCATCTACCACCGAGAAATCCATGGCCTTGGCAATATGGTCTTCGCCTACCCCTTCTACCTGGTAGGTGTTTTCTTCGGGTTCGGGCACCACCCCGGTTTTAAAGTAAGCGTAATAAATTGAGCCGAATGGGTCGGGCATTACCGCTTTAATGTCCGGGTTTTGTTCTTTCAGGTATTTGCCGATACCGCTGATGGTGCCCCCGGTACTGCCGGCCGCCACAAAATGGGTAACCTTGCCGCCTGTTTGTTGCCAGATCTCCGGCCCCGTGCTCAGATAATGGGCTTCGGGGTTCTTTTTGTTGTCGTACTGGTTGAGCATGAAGCTGTTGGGGGTGGCGGCCGCCAGGCTGCGGGCTTTGTTAACATAATGTTCGGGCGAATCGGGTGGGGCGGAGGTAGGGCATACCACCACTTCGGCACCAAAGGCGCGCAGGGCATCCTGCTTTTCGGTACTCACCTTGTCGGGCATGGTGAGGATGGCCTTGTAGCCCCTGATGGCGGCATTCATGGCCACAGCCGCCCCGGTGTTGCCGGAGGTGTTTTCAATAATGATACCGCCTTCCTGCAGTTGCCCGGTGGCAATGGCATCGTTGATGATGTGGTTAACGATGCGGTCTTTAATGCTGCCGCTGGGATTGAAAAACTCCAGCTTCACATAAATATCAATATGCGGATACGGGTTGATTTTCTGCAATTTTACCAACGGGGTGTTGCCAATGGTGTCGAGAATATGCTGTGTCATAGATGTTTTTCCGGTAATTTTTGCAAAGTAGCAAAACCTGCCCTGCCAGACAAAGGGAAAGGTAAAATAGTTAACCCGAAAAATTCATATGAATTTTTCGCCCGCAGGGCTGTTGAACTGCAAAATAGTGTAAAACAACATGTTATACACAAAATACAGCATGCGCCAAAGAGTAAGCATGGCCCAAATTTGAGGGTAAAATATTTTGCACTCATTATTCATGATTTTCATGAATAATCCGGGTTAACGTCAGACCAGCAAAGTGGCCCAGGCTTTGGCCAGGTCGCCTGCCTGCAGACAGGCCCTCGCCTGCTGATGACGGGCGGCAAGGGGCAGTTCCGTTAATCTGGCTATCTCCCCGTCATTGAGGATGGCTGTGATTTCGTCCGGGCCGGGCACAGCCTCAACATTGGCCAGCATGGCCAGGTCGTTGCCGGTGAGCACCTCGCTGGATTTTATGGGCTCTGGTAATTGGTCAATGCCAATGCCTTTACTTTGTAATGGCTTGGGGACGGTAAAGAGGTTGTTTTCTGTTACCCGGCAATACCAGTTGCCGCCCAGCCGGGCTACGGCTGCCAGTTTTTGCGGATCGATAGTGTTGTGTTCATCAAGAATATTTTCATCTATATGAATGAGCGCCACCTCACAGATCACCAGGTTGCCGGCCCCGCCCTCCATACCCAGCGGCTTTATTTCGATGACGTTACATTCAAAGGACACGGGTGACTCCTGTACCCGGGGTGGTTTTATTTTTACCGCAGGTGTTTCCGTTAGCCCGGCTTTGACAAACTCGTTAACACCCCGTTCATACTCCGTGCTGGCCAGCGACACCTGCTGTACGAGCGCATAATTAACTACGCTGATGCAGGCTTCCGGCACTTCCCGGACGTTTTCCAGGGTATGCTTGAGGG
>JALSJF010000263.1 GCA_026989505.1 Cyclobacteriaceae bacterium | reverse complement strand
CAGGTTAAAGGCCGGGCTTATTTCAATCCAGGACAACGCCTTAGGCAAAAACAAACAGGGAAGATATGCCCTTTAATCATACCCAGATTGGGATAACGCCAGGTGCCGGTAAAAATTTCCCGGCAACCCCCCCCCATGCAACCACAGCGGCAAAAGAAGTATCTTAGTTATGACATTGCCATAAAATGAACCTCGTTATTGATAAGTCAGAAAGTCAGGAATTGCTAATTGCCCGGTGCCGGCAAAAACAGCGGCAGGCACAGCACGAGGTGTATGACTGGCTGGCACCAAAAATGCTGGCCGTCTGCCGCAGGTACATCAACGACAGCAACGAAGCCGAAAGCGTTATGATCAGTGGCTTTTTAAAAGTATTTGATAAAATCCACCAGTTTGCCGGTGACGGCAGCTTCGAAGGCTGGGTAAGGAGGATCATGGTCAATGAATCGTTGCTGTATATCCGAAAAAATAAAAACATGTATATCGAGGTGGATATTGAGCAGGCTGACAGCGAACCGGATTATACCAAAGCGGCTACCCATCTCGACACGGAAGACCTGCTGGCCCTGATCGACAACCTGCCCGTTGGTTACAAAACGGTTTTCAATATGTACGCCATAGAAGGGTACTCGCATAAGGAAATTGCCGCAGCCTTAGCCATCAGTGAGAGTACCTCCAAATCGCAGTTGAGCCGGGCCAGGGCCATGTTGCAGAAGCAGTTGCTGGCCAACGAAAAACTGGAGCACCTAAAACATCAGGGACATGGGAAAGCATAAAATTGACGACTTGTTTGCCGCGAAGTTCCGCCACCGGGAACAAGCGCCCACTGCCCACGCCTGGGAATCAATTAACCGGCAGTTGACGGCAAAAGCCCGCCGGCAATGGTGGACCCGGGTAAGCGTTGCCGCCAGCTTTGCCTTACTGGTGGCAACTGCCTGGTATGCTTTTACGCCCCTGCCGGATACTGGTTACACCTATAGTTATGCACCCAGCGATACCGGCAAAATCACCATCCCGGCAGAAATTATCCTGGTACCGGTAATTGTTGCGGTGCCTTCCGGCAACGGCAATGAAATTACCACGGCCCGGCCGGCCGCATCAGGCCCGGCAGCTACCACAGCAGAACCGGCCGAACAACCTCCCCCGGCCCGTAACAACATCCTGCAACCGAAGCTTGCCCCCGTAATCAAAGAACCCCTGCCGGTAAAACAGCGTACGGACGAACCCCTTATGGCCACGGCCGGGGAACCACCAGCGGAGAAAAAGCCCTTACCGGTAACCATTATCTACAAACAAGGGGAACCGGCCGAAAAATCCAACCTTACCAAAGCCATAACCTATCTGGCCGAGGTCCGCACCGGTGAAAAGAAACTGTTCGACCTGCAAAAAATAAGAAATAACCTGAAACGCAAAAAGAAAGCAAAAGCAACAAACTCAAAATAACTACATCATGAACCTACGCAAAACTACTCTTCTTGGGGGCATCGCTATGCTCTTATTCGCCTATCCGGTCATGGCCGGCAACCTGCCAGGTTACCCTGACCCGGAGCGCGATACCATCATCCTTGAATTTGGCAATAACAGCCGTATTGTTATCTATATTGACAAAAAAGAAGACCTGGAGACCCTCAACCGGTACGATATCAATCGTATCCTCTACGACCTTTACCGGCAGGTAGGCGAGCTAAACGATACCGTTAGGGTTATCGAAATAAGGGATGCATCAGGGGAAAAATACCTGAAAGAAGAGGGTGTGATTTCCCACTTCGAATACCGCAGTTGGGAAGATGATGATGACAGCCCGGAGGGGGACGATGATGATGACCGTTACCGTTACCAGCCCCGCTCAAGGCTCGATTTTATCCTTGATGTGGGCCTGAACAACTACCTCGAAAACGGCTCCTTCCCGGCCGGTAACCAGCCCTATTCGCTTAGGCCCCTCGGCTCCTGGTACTGGAACCTGGGCCCTACGTACCGGTCGCATTTGTTCGGCCCGGTATTTATCGACCTTGGCCTTTCGGCCGCCCTCAATGTCTATCGGTTTGATAACCCCCGCTCCCGCCTGATTGCCGATGATAATGGAGTGCAATTTGTCCTCGACAATAATAATTACAACTATAAAAAGAGTAAGCTGTCAACCTGGCACCTGCAGGCCAAGGTGGTACCCATGCTGGCCTTCGGCAGCAACCAGCGCAGAAGCTGGCGGCTGTGGAACAATATTGACAAAGGGTTTCGCATCGGGGCCGGGATGTATGGCGGCTACCGGCTCTGGAGCCGTACCAAATATGTGTATGATGACAACGGCAACAAGCAAAAAGACAAAGCAACCGCTAACCACCTGCTGGCAAATGTACGCTACGGTATCCGCGGGCAGATAGGCTTTAAAGGCATTGACCTGTTTGTGGAGTATGACCTGAACAACATGTTCCAACAAAACCAGGGCGCCCCGGCCTTAACCAGGTTGCAGTTCGGTCTAACACTGTAGAAAGGCCGGTTAATACTCATCCAGGTCATCCAGGTAAATCTTCCGGATGACCGAACGGGTATATTTCAACCGGTAAAAGCCAACCCCCAGTAAAATGGGCGATAAGCCCATCAAGGCCCATCCGAGGTAGTTTACCGGATCAAAAAATTCAATGTGTAATACAGACAAACCCGAGCCGAGAAAGAAAATGCCCGTGCGGAAATAGGCCAGAAAAGTACGTTCGTTGGCCAGTTTGGTACGTTCAATAGCAAGTTTATCCCGGATAATTAATCTTTCCATCGTATTAGCTTAAGTCTTCTTTGTTGATAAATTGTCTTTTCTCTTCATCTTTTAGATTAAATAATTTCGCCAGGTGGGCTAAGGTGGGCCGGAAAACCGACATCCAGAACAAAATAAAGGCATAAACCACGGCATAGGCCACGTGGGCAAAGAGATAAAGGCAGACCGTGGTTAAAATTGACAGCGCAAAAACCGACCCGTAATAAAAGGTAGCCAGACGGTAATAACCAACCATCTTCTCCTGCACCGTAGCCAATACGGTTAAACTGCGGGTTTCCTTTTTAAACCGTAAACTCAAATAGACGACCAGCACCCCCAGGCCCATAACCGTGCTTACCACCAGGGCCTGCGGTGGCACCATCAGGGCCGTCCAGGAGCCACTGGATATCTCCAGATAACCCAGCCCAACCAGTACTAACGGCAAGGCAATCAGCCCGTTGAAGAGGTTGTTTAATTTATTGATAAAAACCCGGCTGTTGGTAAACTTCATGTGCGCTGAGTAAAGGGCAAAAATACGCATTTCCCCTCTTTACAGCCAGTCTTATGTAGTTAACCCGAAAAATTCATATGAATTTTTCGCCCGCAGGGCTGATGAACTGCAAAATAGTGTAAAACAACATGTTATGCACAAAACATAGCATGAACCCAAGATTAAGCATGACCCAAATTTGAGGGTAAAATATTTTGCACTCATCAGGGTTAACCCTGATGTAATTAACTGACAAACAATCGTTTGGCGGTTAATTTACATCATTATTCATGATTTTCATGAATAATCCGGGTTAAAACAAACATCCCGTGCCTGTTTTAGCTAATATTTTTTGCTAACAAACGTTAGTTCGCTTATCTTTACCGGATGGGCGTAACGGAGATTTCACGCAAAGAGCGGCTGATTGCCATTGCCACCGACCTGTTTAAGGCCAACGGGTATGCCGGCACATCCATGCGCGACCTGGCGGCAGCCGTGGGCATTGAGGCCGGCAGCCTGTATTCCCATGTGCGTTCCAAAGAAGAAATTTTGCAGGCTATTTGCTTTGGTATGGCCAACAAATTCATGCGTCATCTGGACCAGGTGCTGGCCCGTAAGGATTGCCCCTGCACCGAAAAACTGCACGCAGCTATCACCGGCCACGTGGCTATTATTACAGCCGATATTAACGCCACCTCGGTGTTCTGGAATGAATGGAAGTATATGCAGGAGCCCTGGCTAACCGATTTCTCGAAAATGCAAATAGAATACGAAGCCAAATTCAGGTCTGTTCTGGAGGCCGGCATAAAAACCGGGGAATTTTGTCTGGCCGACCCCGTATTTACCACTTCGGCCATCCTTTCATCGTTGAATGGCCTGCAAAAGTGGCGCACTTACTCAATGCCGCCCGAAGACCTGGGGCAGGCCTTTGCCAACTTATTTATTAAAGGGATAAAAACGTAAACGATATGTACGGAGGAGGATATTTATTTGAAAAGACATCGCTTGACTTACTGGCAGATGAAGACCAGGAAAAGCTGGCTGAATTTGAAGCCCGTATTGACCGGGGCGAAAAAATTGAACCCCACGACTGGATGCCCAAACTCTACCGCAGGCAGCTTATCCGCATGATTGAGCAACATGCCCACAGTGAAATAATTGGCGCCCTGCCCGAAGGCACCTGGATTACCCGGGCCCCGGGCTTTAAGCGTAAACTGGGCCTGATGGCCAAGGTGCAGGATGAGGTAGGCCATGCCCAACTGCTCTACAGCGCAGCCGAAACCCTCGGCAAAAGCCGGGAAGAAATGATTGACGACCTGCTAAGCGGGCGTTCCAAATACTCCAATATTTTTAATTACCCTGCCTATACCTGGGCCGACTCCTGTTTTATCTCCTGGCTGGTAGATGCCGGGGCTATTGTTAACCAGGTGGCCAATTCCAAAGGCAGCTACGGCCCCTATTGCCGGGCTCTGGAGCGGATTTGTATTGAAGAGGCCTTTCACCTGAAATTTGGCCATCATGCCGTAACCTGGCTGGCCACCGGCACCCCGAAGCAAAAGAAAATGATGCAGGAGGCCTTAAACCGCTGGTGGTACCCCATGCTACAATTCTTTGGCCCGCCCGATAAGGAATCGGCCCATAGCGAGGTGCTTATGCGCTGGAAAGTGAAAATCCTTTCCAACGATGAAACCCGTCAGCAGTGGCTCGATATGTATGTGCCCAAAATATGGGAGCTGGGACTGACCATCCCCGATGACAAGCTCAAAAAAAATGAGGAAACCGGCAAGTGGGAATACACCGAGCCCGACTGGGATGAGTTTGTGAAAGTAATCAACGGTGACGGCCCGTGCAATAAAGAACGCCTGGCCGTACGCAAAACAGCCGAAAAAAGAGGCGAATGGGTACGGAAAGCTATTCTGGCCACCTCGCCAAGCAAAGAATATGTAACCCCACTGGCCTAAGATGATTGCGCTACTCGACCCCCGCTTAAAAAGGTTATCGCTGCAAAAAGATGACCTCCCGGCCAAAGAAAACCTGGACCAACTGCCTACCTATGAGGTTTTTGTGCAGGTAAAGGAGCCACGGCCGTTTAAACACGAAGGCTGCGTGCATGCCTCTACACCCACCATGGCCCTGGTGTTTGCCAAAGAGCAGTACAGCCGCAGAGGTACCTGCAGTGGCATCTGGGTGGTGGCCACCAAAGATATAATGGTTACCGGTTATTCGGATAATGCCACCGATATCTACGGCCGGTTTACGGAAACAGCCAATTGCCAGGGCGATGAATACAGTATTTTCCATATGGTTAAACGGGGCACCCAGCACAGCTTTGCCGGGGTGGTAAAGGCCGCCTCACCGCAGGCTGCCCTGGCCTGTGCCGGCAAAACCCTGCCACGAAAAAAACCGGTACTGAATGTTTGGCTGACCAAAACCGCCAACATTTTAAAAACCACCGAAGAAGACAAGGCCATGTGGGCTACCACGCCCGAAAAACTGTTCCGGGAAGCCATAGATTACAAAACCCAGGAGAAGATAAAAGCCTTTAAAGAAAACCATTAAGATGAACATAGACGCGATTAAAGACTTGGCCTATAAAATGGCCGATGACCAATTGATTATCGGCCACCGGCATTCGGAATGGATTGGCCTGGGCCCGCTACTGGAAGAAGATATTGCCTTTGCCTCCAAGGCCCAGGACAAAGTTGGCCAGAGCCTGGCCTTTTACAAACTGCTGGAAGCTTTGGGCGGGCAGGACCCCGATACCCTGGCTTTTGGCCGTACGGCTGCCGGTTTTCATAACGCCATTTTTGCCGAATTGCCCAATGGTGAGTTTGATTTTAGTATCATCCGTCATTTTTTATTTGATACGGCCGAGTTTATCAGGTTTGAGATGCTGGCGGCATCGGCCTACCAGGGGTTTAGCAACCTGGGGAAAAAGTTTAAAGGCGAAGTGCAGTACCACATATTACATGCCAACGAATGGCTGCAGCAACTGGGCAACAGTGATGATAAAACCATTGCCCGCATGCAAAATACCCTCGACTATGCCCTGCCCTACGCCCTGGGTGTTTTTGAGCCCTCGAAGTGGGAAGAGGCCTTGCTGGCCGAAGGGATATTTGCCGGGGAAAGGGAGTTGCAGGCAAGATGGGAAGAGCGGGTTCATGCCGCGCTTAAACAAACCGGCCTTACCCTGCCATCCCTCACTACCGTGGAACCGGTTTACGGGGGCCGTTACGGCCAACACAGCGAACACCTGCAACCCCTGCTCGATGAAATGGGCGAAGTGATTAACTCCGAACCGGGAGCGGAGTGGTAAGTAGGTGGCCCCGTAGAATTCCGGCCCCCTTAACAACACAATAGCAGGGCACCCCCGCTTTTCTCCCACCAGGATTTAACCCGGGAAATTCATAAGCATTTTCCGCCCACAGGGCAGATGTACTTAGCCCGAAAGATTCATATGCATTTTTCGGGCTAAGGTAGGGCCACCGGGTAAACAACAAGCCCCTGCCGCAAGCCACCTTCGACCGCCCGGCCGAATACATCATCCGCAATGCCCGGGGCGATATCGTGCTGGCGCATACCCCGGCCCAAATCTCCCTGCAACCGGATGTAAGCCGTATCGGCCAAAAAGGCGTGTACTTCCTTACCGTTACCCACCCGGGCAAAGGCCGCAGGCAGTACCGGCTGGTAAAAAATTAAGGGCCGCGGCTTGCATATAACCCATGCTTTACATAAATTGCCGTAAACGAATACAGGCTTTCTTTATACTTTCTTACCAGTTGGCAGATAAACACGTTTTGGCAAATTTGGCCCAGGCCCCATGAAAAAAACGTTAGCCGGTATGTTATGTTTGTTTCTCCTGGCCACCGGCAGTTACCGCCCCGTGGCCGGCCAAAACCTGGTGCCCAACCCCAGTTTTGAAGAGTATGACAGGATACAGTATAATTTTGTTCTGACCAAAGAAAATTTTAATAGTTCGGTTAGGTACTGGCAAATGCCAACGGCCGGGACTACCGATATCTTTACCATCCTTGTTGATCAAGCTTATAACAATAACCCTCACAGCACCTCAAATGTAGCCGTAGGGGCACAAGACCCCAAAGACGGTGATTTTATGATTGGCTTATTTACTAAATCTATTAATCCAAACTACAGAGAGTATGCCCAAGTAAAACTATTACAACCTTTAACAAGAGACCAGATGTATTTTGCCGGCTGCTATGTAAGCCTGGCTGATAATATGCAGTATGCCTCGAATAATATAGGGATGCTTTTTACTAAAGATAGAATTGAATCATCTACCTATGCCCCACTATTGTTTGTGCCTCAAATTAATTCGCAAACCATTATTGAAGAAAAGACAAAATGGCTTTTACTTAGTAACACGTTCACTGCATCCGAGTCTTTTAACTATTTAACAATAGGTAATTTTTATACTGATGAAAACACACAATTAAAAAAGGTAAGTGATTCGATCAGGATATCGTCTGACAATGCCTATTACTTCATTGACAGCGTTTTTGTAGAACCAATCAACGAGTTAGAAATACCCAATGTATTTACTCCCAACGGGGACGAATACAACCAAACCTTTTATATAAAAGGGTTACAGGAAGACCGCTGGGTACTTACCATAGTAAACCGCTGGGGACAAACGGTGTACAAATCCAGGTACTACCATAATGAGTGGGATGGTAAAGGGCTAACCCCCGGGGTATATTACTACTATTTAAAACACCGCTATGTGGGTATTGAATATAATGGGAAGATAACCATACTAAGATAAACCAAACAAAAGTAAATATGAGAAAGTTAACATTCCTTCTATTAGTTG
>JALSJF010000262.1 GCA_026989505.1 Cyclobacteriaceae bacterium | reverse complement strand
TAAACGAAAAGGGGCTGTTTTGTGAAATGGTGGGTAAGCCCTGGTTTTTTTCACCTTATTTCCGGTGAATTGTTAGCTCGGCACCCTTCTTATTTATTGAATTTTACGGTAGCTTTGGCCTCTACCCGTAGGGTATATTTTTATGAAAGTACAGTTGGCAAACAGTAATTTTTGGGCGGGAAAAACAGGGCAGATGCTGGCTGCATTGTTGATAATGGCAGGCCTGGCCGGTTGCCGTACCAAAAAGCCGGCAGAACTGTCAACCGACAAACTGTTGTTCACCGCCAGGGAAATTGTATCTGCAGCCGAAATATGCACCTTAATTACCCTGGATTCCACCGGCCACCCCCGCGCCAGGGCCATGGATGCCTTTTTGCCGGATGACGATTTTGTCGTTTGGTTTGGCACCAACCCGAAAAGCAGAAAGGTGGCGCAAATACAAGAAGACGCCCGTGTTACCCTCTATTATTTTGATAAAGCTTCGGGCAGCTATGTGCTGATTGCCGGCAAAGGTGAGGTAATTACCAGCGCAGAAGCCAAAAAGCATCACTGGAAACCCGAATGGAAAAAGTTTTATCCGGCCTACCCCGAGGGTTATGCCTTACTAAAAGTAACCCCCGTGTGGCTGGAACTGCTCAGCGAAGCGAGGGGTATTACAGGCGACCCCATGACCTGGCAGCCGCCAAGGATATACTTAGACAGCCTGGAGGTTAGGTAAAACCCGAATAGCAAGGAATATCGTAACTTTGCCCTTCAACAGAAACAGCCATGATTGAGAAGTTAGAGGAGATTGTCCACCGGTTCGAGGAAGTTGGCCAACTGATGGTGCAGCCCGATATTATGTCGGACATGGACAACTTTACCCGGTTAAGCAAAGAATACAAAGACCTCGAAAAAATAGTAGCGGTGTATAAAGACTACAAAAATGTGCTTTCCAACCTGGATTCGGCCAAAGAGGTTTTGCAGCACGAGAAAGATCCGGAGTTTAAAGAAATGGCTAAACTGGAACTGGAGGAACTGGAGCCGCAAAAAGAAAAACTTGCCGAAAAGCTTAAACAACTGCTTATTCCCAAAGACCCTGCCGACAGCAAGAACGCCATTCTTGAAATCAGGGCCGGGGCCGGGGGCGATGAGGCCTCCATTTTTGCCGGGGACTTGCTGCGCATGTACCAGAAGTTTAGTGAACAACAGGGCTGGAAACTGACCATTACCGACTTTGTGGACGGCACGGCCGGGGGCTTTAACAAAGTAGTGGCCAATGTAACCGGTACCGATGTCTATGGCAAACTAAAGTATGAAAGCGGGGTACACCGGGTACAGCGGGTGCCGGCCACCGAAACCCAGGGCCGGGTACACACGTCAGCCGCTTCGGTGGTAGTGCTGCCGGAAATGGATGATGTGGAGATTGAACTGGACATGAACGACATCCGCAGGGATGAGTTTTGCTCTTCCGGCCCCGGTGGGCAGTCGGTTAATACCACCTACTCGGCTATCCGCCTTACCCACCTGCCCACCGGCATTGTGGTGCAGTGCCAGGACCAGAAATCGAAGCTGAAAAACTACGACAAAGCCCTGAAGGAACTAAAATCACGGCTCTACGCCATGGAACTGCAAAAACAACAGGAAGAAGTGGGGGCGGAACGCAAATCGATGATCGGCAGTGGCGACCGCTCCGATAAAATACGCACCTACAACTATCCCCAGGGCCGGGTAACCGACCACCGCATAGGCAAATCGGTGCACAACCTGCCGGCCGTAATGGATGGCGATATCCTGCCCTTTATTGAAGAGCTGCAAATTGCCGAGAATGCCGAAAAGATGAAAGAAGGAACAGAATAATTACGGTGCGGCAACGTTGGGTTTTCATGGGTAGGGCAAGCGTTATTAAGGGGTTTTTTAAACCACATAATTTGTTGCTGGGCTTATTGCTTGGCGCGGGGTTCTCCTGTGTGCTGAATAAAGATGAGATAGCCACCGACCCCTCCTTAACCCTGCGGTTTTCGGCCGATACGGTTTTCTTCGACACCATCTTTTCGGAAATTCCCAGTATCAGCAAGCGCCTGCGGGTGTATAACGACCATAGCCAGGCGGTGAGCATTGCCTCCATAGCCCTGGCCAGCGCTAACAGCCCTTATTACCTTACCGTTAACGGTGCCCGGGGGCAGCGTTTTGCCAATACCCGTATTCTGGCCAACGACAGCATTTTACTTATTATAGAAGCCAACCTTTCGCCCAGGGACAGCACCAGTCCGTATGTTGTAGAAGACCAGATACATTTTGTTACCAATGGCAACCAACAGGAAGTAGCTGTTTTTTCCTGGGGACAGGATGCCAACTACCTGAAAGACTCGGTTTTAACCTGCAATGCCGTTTGGCAGGCCGGCAAACCGTATGTAATTTATAACAGTATCCTTATCGACAGCCTCTGCACGTTAACGGTAGGGCCTGGCGTGCGGATTTTTTCGCATCCGGGCGCTACCATTTATATTAAAGGCGCCCTCAGGATAGAGGGCAGTGCCGAAGACCGGGTGTTACTGATGAACGACAGGTTTGATGGCAATTATCCCCACTACCCCGGCCAATGGGGTGGCCTGGTTTTTCTTGAGGGTAGCAAAAACAACCGGATTAAATTTGCCGACATCCGCAATGCCCGGGTAGGCATCTGGCTGGGCACCCCTGATGACGATAATGAACCCGATCTGGTGTTGGAGAACACCATTATCGAAAACATGTCGGAAGTGGCGCTGCTGGCCTTTACCTCCGACCTTACCATGACCAACTGCTTGCTGCACAACAGCGGCCAGTTTGTTTTTGCCGGTTTGGCCGGGGGCAACTATAGGTTGCAGCACAACACCCTGGCCAATTATAGTTTCGGTTTCTTTAAAACCCAGCCGGTGGTGGCGGTTACCGACCGGCTGGAGCTGGCAGACGGTTCGGTTTTGCAGGCCCCGGTTAACCTGGAGCTAAAAAACAATATAGTTTGGGGTATCAGTAACGATGAACTTATCCTGTTAAACGAAGCCCGGGAGCCCTTTACCCTGGAGATGCTGAACAACCTGCTTAAAACCACCGAAGCAGGGTATGAAGACTTTGGCAACATCATCAACCAGGATCCCCTTTTTATCGGCCCCGAAGAGGGCAACTACCAGCCCGACAGCCTCTCTCCCGCCATAGATGCCGGGGCTGATTTGGGTATTTTATTCGACCTGCGGCAACAACCGCGTCAACCACCGGCAGACATAGGCGCTTATGAACGTCAGCAATAAGCTTTCAGCCCAATTGTTTGTTAGTGTGGGGCTCGTGTGCTATTTTTAGTAGCAACAACTCCCTTGCGGGTTGTTGGGCAGCAAATTTATTAACCCGGTAGAAAGCAATGAGCGTTATTCAAAAACAGCTTACCCTCAAACCCCACCCCAAAGGGTTTCATATTATTACCCGCGAAATTAAAGCCGCCATTCCGGAGATCAAGTCAGTAAAATCCGGTATTCTGCATGTGTTTATCCGGCACAGTTCGGCCAGCCTGACGGTTAATGAAAAAGCCGACCCCGATGTACGGCACGATTTTGAAGCCCACTTTGACCATGTAGTGCCGGAGCACGCCTCCTATTTTTTGCATATGATGGAAGGCCCGGACGATATGCCGGCCCACCTGAAAGCCTCCATTTTGGGTTCTTCGGTTTCTATTCCGGTAAGCAACGGTAAACTGGCCCTCGGTACCTGGCAGGGAATCTACCTGGGCGAACACCGTATAAGTGGTGGCCCGCGGAGCCTGATGTTAACCTTATATTATTAACCCTGTTCCCGGGCCGGGAAAAAGAACATTTTCTTGTTGCATTTTTGCGAAAAACCTGTACTTTTAAAAGATAACCAGAGGTTAGGCAACCACTATACTGATATGAAGCAGGTTTTTCTCCCGGTTTTGCTGGGTATTCTCTCTACGGGGTTGGCATGGGCCCAGGGCTGCAGCGATGCCGGCTTTTGTACCATGGGCGCCATGAAGCCGGACCAGGCGTACAGTAAAAAAATAAACTTTAAATTAAGGTCTGTTGAGCTAAGCCAGTACCGGGGCACCACTACCCTTACTCCGGTTGTGTATGTGGCCAACTTAGATGTATCGGTGGGCATTACCCGGAAGACCGGCATGCAGTTAAAACTACCCTATCAATGGACGGACGGCAACTTCGGCCAGGCGGCCGGGATGGGCGACATATCCTTGAGCATTACCCACAATGTGCACCGCTTCCGCAACTTTGAACTCAATGCTACGCTGGGGATGAAAATACCCTCCAATAAATCAGACCTGAAGTCGCAAGGAAGAAAGCGGCCCCTGTCTGCAGGCCTGGTGTTGCCCATGTATTATCAGGTGAGCCTGGGCAGCTACGATATCATTGCCGGGGCTTCGTTAATCAATGAAAGGTGGCTGTTTGCCATTGGCTACCAGGATGCCCTGACGGCCAACAACAATACGTTTTCACAAGATGAGTGGTTGCCCCCGGTGTACCCCAGCGAAGGCTACATCCGTGCTTATGATGAAGCTACCCAACTAAAACGGGGCACCGATATTATGCTGCGTATAGAACGGAACTTCCGCTTCGCCCGCTATAATTTTAATGTTGGGCTGTTGCCCATTTTTCGGGTAACCAAAGACCAGATTATAGATAACGCCACGGATGAATACATTAAGCTGGAAGGGACTACCGGTATGGCTTTATCGGCCCTGGCCGGCTTCGGTTATCATTTCAATATTAACAACACCATCAAATTCACCTTCGGGAGAAAAATAACCCAACGGGAAGTCAACCCCGATGGCCTGACCAGGGAAGAGGTGTTGATAGTCGCTTATTTATTCAGATTTTAACCCATGAGGAAGAAAAACACCCGCGCACTACTGGTTTTTATCCTGGGCCTGCACTTTTCTACGTTTTTGTGGGCCCAGGATTATGGCAGGATTAAGCAACTGATTGTTGCCGGCAAAGAAGGCCAGGCATTGCAGGCATTGGCCGGGGTTACCAACAAGAATGATATCGCTTACCTTAACCTTACCGGGGAGGCCTATTTGCACAAAGGCCTGTACGAAGAGGCCCTGGAAAACTTTACCAAAGCCGAATACCTGCAGCAGCAAAACCCGGACGGCAATAAAACCCAATTGGCCGACACCTATAGTTTTATTGCCCTGATTCACTGGACTACCGGCAACGACCAGGTGGCCCTGCAATATCATTTTAAAGCCCTGGATTTGCGCACGCAAATGGATGACCGGGCCGCCATTGCGGCCTCCATCAATGATATCGGCCTGGTGTATAGCCGCAGCGAGCCGCACAAAGCCCTGACGTATTACCAAAAGGCGTTGAAAGAGTACAAGGCCCTTTATGGCAAGATGGATGACCGAACCGCTACCGCCTATGTTAACATAGGCTTTGCCTACAGTAACCAGGGCAAAAAAACAGACAACATGCAGGATTACGCTATGGCCCTGGACAACCTGGAAAAAGCCCTGGCCATCCGCCAGCAGGTCAACCGCGGCAGCACCCGGGAAGCCTTTGTGCATGCCAGTATTGGCGTGGTTTATTCCCGGTTAGGGGAGCTGGCGCAGGCCCTGCAGGAGTTTGAAATAGCCCTGCGTATTTACCAGCGCAACTACGGGGCCCGGCACCCCGAAATAGCCTCTACCCTCAACCAGATTGGCAACACAAAGTATGCGCAGGGCAAGTTTAAAGAGGCCATTAATTATTATCAGCAAGCCATCATAGCTAATGTGGTAACGTTTGACAGGGCCGATAGTTATCAGAACCCGGAGCTGGAAAACTATTATAATGCCGATGTTTTACTGCGCAGCCTGTACCAAAAAGCCCTGGCTTTTGAAGACCTGCATAATTCCTTCAGCCTTAAAATAAAAGACCTGGAAACGGCTTACCACACGATAGGTTTGTGCGATAGCCTGATTGACAAAATCCGCCAGTTCCGTACCAGCGAAGCCGACAAAGTGGCCCTGGGCAGCCTGGCGGCCGACATCTATGAATCGGCTATCCGCATCAGTTTGAATATGGCGGATGTGCGGTGGGCCCGGCAGGAATATAATGCCCGCGCCTTTTACTATGCCGACAAAAGCAAATCGGCTGTGCTGCTGGAAGCTATTGCCGATGCCAATGCCAGAAGCTTTGCCGGTATCCCGGATGACCTGCTGGCCCAGGAACGGCTGTTTAAGGCAGAAGTTACGTATTATGAGCAGAAGCTGGCCGGTAAGCCCACCCCGGAAGAAGAAAAACGGTACCGGAAAGAGCTGTTTGAGTGGACAAAAAACTATAATGACCTCATTGCCAGCCTGGAAGAACTTTATCCTACCTATTACAACCTGAAACATAATGTGCGGGTACCCTCGGTTACGGAGGTACAGGACAAACTACCAGAGGGCAGCGCCCTGATCAGTTATTTTGTGGCTACGAATGATTCGCTGGTTTATGCCTTTGTGGTAACCCCCAAAACATTAAAAATTGAAGAAATACCCCTGGCGGCAGACTACGAGCTGAATATTTCCGGCTACCGCAATGCCATGTATTATGCCGCCCCCAATACCTATAAACAAACCGCCAGGGCATTATACAATCAGCTATTGCCCTTCAGGCTTCCGGGAAATGTAAATAAGCTGATCATTATCCCCTCGGGAAGAATGGCCACTATACCTTTCGAATCGTTGATTACCCAGCCCATTACCGGGGCTACTGGTTTTGCTGATATCCCTTACCTGATTAACAAATACTTTATCTCCTATCAGTATGCGGCCAGCCTGTACCTTAACCCTCATGTGGAGATGATGCCGGAATCAACTATATCGTTGTTTGCCCCGGTAGAATTTGCCGGGCGCAGGTTGTCGCCATTGCCCGGTACCGCAACCGAAGTGCAGGATATCAGCAACCTGTTTGCCGGCAGTTCGGCAGGGGTGTCATTATTTGTGGAAGATAAGGCCACGGTGAGCAAGGTAGGGTCGCCAGAGGTTACCCGCAGCAAATATCTGCATTTTGCTACCCATGGTATTGTAGATGAACTGCGGCCGGAGCGCTCACAAATCTGCCTCGCACTAGAGGACGGCAATAGGGGTAGCCTGTATTCCGGGGATATCTATGGCCTCAGCCTCAGTGCCGACCTGGTGGTGCTTTCGGCCTGTGAAACCGGCCTGGGAAAAATCTCCAAAGGCGAAGGCATTATTGGCCTTACCCGTGCCCTCATCTATGCCGGCTCCAACAACCTGGTGGTTTCCCTTTGGCGGGTGGGCGATACTTCAACCTCGTTGCTGATGACCAACTTTTACCGGTCGATGTTGCAGGGGAACACCTATACCGAGGCCCTGACCTATGCCAAAAAGGAAATGATCAGGTCGGGCGGTTACGCTTCACCCTATTACTGGGCCCCGTTTGTGTTGATTGGTGAATAAGGAAACGACAGGCGCCCCGAAATAATAAAAAAACAACCGGTATCCTACCACCATCATAAGGCCCGGTTATCACCTTTTCCTATTAGCGTTTGGTTTTTACAAATAAAACCAGTATAATTTACCTGTTGAATTTCGAAATTCAACAAGTAAAGCAACAACATAACAAACAGAAAATTTAATAAGTAAAGCAAAAGCCAGGACGTTTACCGCATGCAATAATGTTTAACCATTAACCCGAAAAATTCATATGAATTTTTCGCCCGCAGGGCTGATGAACTGCAAAATATTGTAAAACAACATGTTATATACAAAATACAGGATGAGCCAAAGATTAAGCATGACCCAAATTTGAGGGTAAAATATTTTGCACTCATCAGGTCCTTAGACTCCGATTCAGCGGAGTCTAAGGACCTGATGTAATTAACTGACAAACAATCGTTTGGCGGTTAATTTACCTCATTATTCACGATTTTCGTGAATAATCCGGGTTAAGTTTTTATCGTCTGATTTTATAGTGGATGAAGCAGATACTTTTTACGTTAGCTTTTCTTTTGCCCCAAACCGTTGCCTGGGGGCAGGGTTCCTTTATGCAGGCCGTGGAAGGGTTGCATAAGAACCCCGCCAGCACAGTGGACGACCTGGTAGCTCTAGTTGCCGATCCGGCCTATGCCCGTCAGCTTAACCCCAAAGCAAAAA
>JALSJF010000261.1 GCA_026989505.1 Cyclobacteriaceae bacterium | reverse complement strand
CTTTTTGCTACCGGAAGGGTTTATTGAAACCATTACCAGCGCCCAAACAAACCCGCAATACCTTATAGAAGACTTGCAGGCCATGTTTGTTGATATGAACCTGGGCATGATGGCCATCGTTTATTTTGTCTTCCTGTTTTACCTGATTTATTTATATACCTCCTATTCCCTGGCCCTGGTTATAATTGTGGACCGCCAGATGCCCTTCTGGGATGCCATGGAGATGAGCCGCAAGGTAGTAGCCAAAAATTTCTTTTCATTTTTTGGCATGTACTTCCTGCTGGGCATTATGCTGGCCATCGGCATTGTGCTTACCTGCGGCCTGGGTATGCTGGTAGCCCTGCCCTATGCGAATACGGTGGTCTTTGCCGCCTATGATGATATTATCGGGCCGGAAGAAGATGCCCAGGAGAAAAACCTGGAGGAATTTGGGGGCGCTGCAGAGGCGGGTTAAATAGCCCCGCGGGCTTTAAAGGCAATATATTGGTTAATGGTGTTCACGGTCAGTTCCTCTGGCGGGGTTAAAATGCTGTAAATACCATTTCTGTTCAATTCGGTAATGATTTGCCGCTTCTCCAGTTGGTATTTCTCGGCAATGGTCTGATCGTAGGCCCGGGTAAGCGTATAGGCCGGAGTATTGGCCAGTTTGCTTATCTCGGTGTTTTCAAAAATAACCACACAGAGCAGGTGGTCACGGGCCATGGCCCGCAGGTATTTCATTTGCCGCTTCACGCCCGTAAGGGAATTAAAATTGGTAAACAGCAACAGCAGGCTCCGCTTCCTGATTTTGCTTTTTACGTTTTTGTAGAGGTTCAGGTAATCGCTTTCCAACTGTTCTACCCGCGTATTGTACAGGGCCTCCACCACCCTTTTCATCTGCGCCAGCTTGCCGTGGGCCGGCAAGGCGGTGCCCAGCTTATAGGCAAAGGTGAACAACCCCGGCTTATCGCCCCGCGCATGGGCTATGCCCAGCATTACCAGGCTGGCATTGATGGCGTATTCAAGCAGGGGCAGACCGCCAAAGGGCATGTGCATGGTGCGGCCGGTATCAATCAGGCAATAGACATTCTGCGCCCGCTCCTCCTGGTATTCGTTCACCATCAGTTCGCGCTTACGGGCCGTAGCCGCCCAGTTTATCTTGCGGAAATCATCACCACGAACGTACTCCCGGATTTGCTCAAATTCCTGGCTGCTGCCCAGCCTGCGGATACGCTTTACCCCCAACTCGTCCAGCCGGTTATGAATAGCGTAAAACGAATATTTCCGCAGTTGGATGAAGGAAGGGTAAACGGCTACTTTCTGCGCAGCCGGCACGGTAACCTTACGCTGTACCAGTTGTATCGTTGAAGAAGCCAGGATCCGGATGTCGCCAAAGGCATATTCCCCGCGCGACACCGGCCTGAATTCATAGGTGATGTCACGCTTAAAGCCGGGCCGGCAACGCCCGAGGTGAAAATACGTATGGCGCAATTGTAACTGCACGGGAAATTCATCAATCACCTTTATCTGTGTAGTAAACGGATAGGTGGTTTTAAGCTGAATGATCGCCAGGTTATAATCGCCATTCGACAACTTGTCTTCGGTGACCCTGCGGGCTATAAAAGGTGTTTTTATCCCAAACAGCAGCGTTAGCTCTAAAAGCATGGCAATCAGCAAAAAAAGCAGCAGGATTTGCCCTGCCACCACCAGAACCGGCCAGACGAATCCGGCAATAAACAGGAACACCAAGCCAATAAGCAAGTATAACGACCTGATTGTCAGATAAAAAGGCGGTATATAATTAGCGAGGGACTTCAATTTTATCAATTATTTCTTTTATGATGTCCCTGGTCTTGGTGCCTTCCATTTCCCTTTCCGGGCTTAGTACCACACGGTGGTTGAGTACCGGGATAGTCACCTCCCGGATATCATCCGGGGTGATAAAGTCGCGCCCACGCAGGGCGGCCAACGCCTTGGCCGCATTTAAGATGCCGATCGATGCCCTGGGCGAAGCCCCGAGGAACAGGTCAGGGTTCTCGCGGGTATCTTCTACTAATTTAGCGATATACGACAGCAGGTGCCGTTCCACCCTTACCCTGGTTACCAGTTCTTTAAACCCGGCCAACTCGGTCTTACTGATAACCTTCTTTACATCGCTTAAATCATTGGATATCCGCAAGTTGGATACTTCTTCTAAAATTGTTACTTCTTCTTCAAGGCTGGGGTAATCTACCTCCACCTTAAACAGAAACCGGTCCAGTTGTGCTTCCGGCAATTTATAGGTACCCTCATGTTCTACCGGGTTTTGCGTAGCCAGCACAATAAACGGGGCTTCGAGTTGGTAGGTGGTTCCATCAGCCGTAACCTGGCGCTCTTCCATACACTCAAAAAGGGCTGCCTGGGTTTTGGCCGGGGCACGGTTGATTTCATCAATCAGAATAATGTTGCCAAACACCGGGCCTTTTTTAAAAGCAAACTCTACCTGTTTGGGATTAAAAATATTGGTGCCGGTCACGTCCGAGGGCATCAGGTCGGGGGTGAACTGGATACGTGAGAACGTGATGTCCAGCACCCGCGCCATTAGTTTGGCAGCATAGGTTTTGGCCACCCCCGGCACTCCTTCTATCAGCACATGGCCATCGGCTAAAATGGCCGTCATAATCAGTTCTACGAGGTGGCGCTGGCCAATAAGTTTTTTGCCTACCTCCCCTGCCAGGGCCTCATACTTTTGCGTCAGGGGCAGTAAATCAATACGGGGGGTAAATTCTTCTGCGGGGTTTTCTTCCATCAGGTTTTATGTTTAAAGGTTTGCATCAATTTATTAAACCTGAGAAATTCATCATTACTTACCTCAGGTTTGTTGATCAGTTCGTTATACAGGTTAAATATGTGGTTGAGCAAGGTTGGTTTGACCAACAGCTTCTTGGCCAGCAGGGTAATAAAACGCTCGTCTATCACCCCTGTTTCCAGATGGTGCTGGTTACGTACATAGTCGAGGAAATAGTTCATTTTCTTCCGCACCAGTTCGCGGTTGTCTTTGTGCAGCACAAACAGGGCGCTTACCGACTCAATAAAGCCAAGGCTGATGTTCTCAGGTGCGGTAATTACCGGCACGGGGCGCTCCTGTCTGCGCAGTTGTAAAATAAGAAAGACCAGCACTCCGGTAATGAGGGTATAAAAGGCCCAGGAAAGGGATTTTTCCTGGTGAATATAGGCCATAAAAGAGGGCTTGCTGTTGTACTGGCGGTCAAAGCTGTCGATATAACTGGCCCAATACGTAGGCGCCACCGGCAATTCCTGCACCAGGTTTTCAACAACTGTTATGTCTTCTTTCAACAGGTAATAATTGGTAAAGAGGACAGGCAGGGTAAACAAAACAATGCGGCCTTTGCCGAGGGGCAGGCTAAGGCCCACTACGTCATTATAAGCGTTACGGGCCAGTACCCGGGCGCTGTCAGGAAAGGTGTTAATCCGGGCAAAAGAATTAAACCTTCTGAAACTAACCGGAGGGAGTTCGCCAAAACGGATGGTATAGCGCTTGCCGGCCTCGGTATCGGTGGCAGAGTCCAGGTCAATAAATTCGTACTCCACCCCCAGCATTTTGAGTAAGAGTTCATTGCTCCCCTCGGCAACAATTAGCGCCTGGTTACCCTGGTACAGGTGTAACAGCAAGGCTTTGGCATTGAGGTTGGTGAGATGAAAATAATCATTCAGCACCAGCAGGTTGAACCCGGGCAGGTCTTCTTCAAGGTAGTGCAGGTTAAGGGTGCTGTCGGCCACGGCAACGTAATCCCCATCTTGCCCGAGGCTGTCGGTATCGTAAAACTCGTCCAGGTAATAGGGTGTCAGGGCATCATCGGCCAGGCGCGGCACATACAGGCCGGGGAAGAGATTGGGCAATTGCTGATGAAAAATATAGGTACCGTAGGGCTGTTTGCTGTTTTTGTTGTAGTTGGGGAACCAGTCGAACGGCTTAGGCTGCAGGGCAGAGTAGAGGATGCTGGCAATAAAAACCAGGACAATTACTACCCCAATGCCGATGGCTACTTTCTTAAGCATGTTGCCGGCCTTTAGTGAGCGAACCCAGTTGTTGGATATGGCCGGTTAATTGGTGGTAAGTAGCCTCGGTAGCCACAAATTCACCATACCAAACGTATTCAAAAATGGCCAGTGCCTGCCGGTAAACGGGGCGCAGCGCAGGCGGCAATTCAGCATAATATTCAAAGTTGGTTTTACCCTCTTTAACCTTGATTAGTTTTTTCGTGCTTAACCTTTTCAGCAGGTCTAAAAAACTAAAGCGGATGGCCAGCCGGTAGTCCTTTTGCTCCAGGGCCCGGGCAATTAACTTACTGAAGTCTATCTGGTCTATACTGCTTTCATCCACCACCCGCAAAACTTCGGGGCTGTCCGTATAGGTCGTCCGGTCCTGGTTGACATACCGGGCCACAATCCAGATAAGTAAAATAGCCAGGGCAGCCAGTAAAATATAGCCGAGCACGGTATTGAAGAAGCGGGCAATAAGGCTGATGGCGCGCAGGAAAAAGTTTAGTACCGGGTTGGGCTTACGGATGATAACCTTATCGTAATTATAGGCTTCGGAAGCATTGTAATAGGCTATTTTTTCTTTATCGAAGCCCCGGGTAGCGGTTGCTTTTTGCTTGCAGCCGGCAACTGCCATACTAAGCACAAAAAATAACAATACTAATCTCATGGTTTATTTCCTGCCAGCAACTGCCGGGGGTAAACTATAAAATACCAGACAATAAAGGTAAACGAACCCAGGATGATGCCGCCCCGGATAAGGTTGGGCACTTCGGTAAGGCGGGTAACAAAACTTTCAAGAAAACCAGCCAGGATAATAATGGGCAAAATACCGATAAAAATTTTCAGGCCTTCTTTGGCCCCTTGGCGCAGGCTGTAAAGCCGCGGATAGGTACCGGGAAAGAGCAGGCTGTTGCCCATCACCACCCCGGCTGCCCCGGCAATTACAATGGCCGATATTTCCAGGGTACCGTGTATCCAGATGGCCAGAAATGAATCTAAAAAGAGGCCTTTGGTAACAAAAAAGTACTGAAAAGTGCCGAGCATCACCCCGTTAACAAACAAAAAATACAGACTGCCGAGCGAAAACAGGATGCCAGCCGTAAACGTATAGCTGGCCACCCTGATGTTGTTAAAGGTAATCCCCAGAAACATACTGTTAGCCTCGTGGCCCTTGTACACTGCCATCGGGTCACCTTCTTCAATATTTTTAAGGGTCATGTCCACATACCCATCGCCCAACACAATCCTGGGAAAGGTTTCATCGAAATGTGTGGAAACCACCCCAATGGCTACCGTCAGCAGAAAGAATAGCAGCACGAAGAGCATTTCGCGGTGGTGGCGCCCAACGGCCAGCGGCACCTCAAGGCGCCAGAAACGGGTGAGCCGGCCAATATTTTCTTTGCGGCCACGGTTAAGCTGCTGGAAAATACCGGCCGCCAGGGCATTTAAATACCGGGTGGTAATGCTCTGCGGGTAATGGGTGCGGGCAAACGACAGGTCATCGGCAAGTTCGGTAAACAGCTCTGCCGATTTGTCCGGGGACAGCTTGCTGTTCTTATGCAGAACCTCCTCAACTTTTCGCCATTTTTCCTCATTTTGCGCTAAAAAAGATGCTTCCCTCATGGATAATATTATATCTTGGCGGAATAATACATGGATTATGCCGATTTTAAAAGTCCAGACCGCACAAAATGTCCAAATTAACTATGAATTAGGCAGTGTCGGCCTGCGGTTGCTAGCGGCCATCCTGGACCTGGTGGTGGTTATCCTTTATATTTTCATTGCCCAATACCTGATGGGGGCCCTGGCCAATATCCACTTTTTTCAGGAAGACCTCAGTATTCTTTTTTTTCTGGTAATTATACTGCCGATACTGCTCTACCTGCCGGTGGCCGAATACCTGTGGAATGGCCGTACCGTGGGCAAATATTTACTTAAACTTAAAGTGGTGCGGGTTGACGGCACAGCCCCTTCGCTGGGTGACTACATTTTGCGGTGGTTGTTACGTACCCTTGATGTGAAGCTTGGTTTTCTGATGATTTTTTTCGTGCCCAGTACCCCCTCCTCCCAGGCCCAGGAAACGTTTATGATCTGGACGATGGTGCTGATGTTGGTGCCACTGCCGGTGGTGGGCCTGGTGTCGATGGTCCGTTCCGGGTTAAACCAACGGGTAGGTGACCGCCTGGCCGGCACAGTAGTCATTAAAAAGAAGAAGCTCTATTCTTTGGCAGACACCCTCCTGCGGGCCACGGAGCAGGATTATACCCCGGTTTATAAAAATGTTCTCAAACTACGCGATAAAGATATTTATATTATCAAAGATGCCCTGGACAACCTGGAAACAAAGCGCAATTATGACTATGTGAACAAATTGGCGGAGAAAGCCAAAGCCATTCTGGAGATAGATGATGAAACCAAGCCGGTAGCCCTGCTGCAGACCTTACTGCGCGATTATGATTACCTGGCCAAAAAACGGGATGCCGTAGAGCAGATTAAATAGTATCGGTATTTAAATATAAATGGCATAAATGCTATATTTGCAGCGGCTGGCAAGGCAGTCTACAGGCCTCCTTAGCTCAGTTGGTAGAGCGGTTCACTCGTAATGATCAGGTCGCGGGTTCAAGTCCCGTGGGAGGCTCTAAAATCGGGGTGTAGCGCAGCCCGGCAGCGCGCTTCGTTCGGGACGAAGAGGTCGTGGGTTCGAATCCCGCCACCCCGACACTGAAGTAAAAGCCACGTTAGTGGCCTGTTTCGAAATCAGAGAAGCAGGAAGCTTGCTTCCTGCTTCTTTAATGAGCAGCAGGAGCCGAAGGCTTTACTTCAGTGTCAACAGCCCCAACCGGGATCAGCGAAGCTAATCCTGATCTTCCTCCGTCAGGTTTGCCGTTCGCGTTCACCAGTTACCCAAATGTAGCAGGCCCACCTTTTGCTCTGCATAAAACAGGCAAGACCTGGTAAAAGCACCGATAGCAGAACCAAAATCCCCCGGCTAATTTACCGCCCCTTTTTTCTTATCTACCAAAATACCTATCCCCTGCTGCTCTATGGCTTCGTTAAGCGCTTTCAGCGGCCCCTTGTAAAGCTGTTGCAGGTGGTTAAGCTCTACCTCCAGTTCCTTGCTTACCTCCTCTTTAAACTGCACGGCCTGGTCAGTGGGCGGGTAGTCGCCCCGCTGCTGATCGGCCAGTAAAAAGGCCAGCCGGTTGTTGATGCGGATACCGTAGTTGATCGGGTCCTGGTAGCTTTGGTTTTTGGTCATGTGAATATTATTTTCAATTACCGACAGCTCTTCTTTGAGTTTGTCTGCCAGCCGCCTGATCGCTGCGTACTCCGGGCCATCGCCCAGTTGTTCATTCAGATAAGCTATTTTCTTCTTCAGGTTGCGAATGGCAATGATAGCTTCGTGGGCTTGGGTAACTTTGTCGCGCACACTTATCAGGTAGTCAAATTGCCGTTGATAATCTTCCTGGGTGTTGGGCAGGCGGGGGTCTTTTACAATGGTAAATTCTGTTTCCATGGCTTTGCCGTTTACCGACAGCCGCGCCTTATAAGTGCCCGGTACGGCTTTGGGGCCACGATTAGGCGAACTGTACAACACCATACCCTTAAATTCTTTAAAACCGGGGTAGCGCATATCCCAAACAAAGCTATTGCCGCCTTTTTTCACCTTCATCCGGTCTTTCTTATCCTTTGCCTTATTGCTAAACGTGCGTATTACATCGCCATCGGCCTCCATGATGGTCAGTACTACGCTGTCGGTTTCCTGCAAATCTTTAAAATAGCTGTAAAAAACAACCCCGGCCGGGTGGTTTTTGCCCTGCAATTTAAAGTCTGGACGGCCACGCCCACCCTGGTTCATACGGATGGCATCTTTGGGCTTAAATAAATAAAAGTGACGGGCCGCAACCTCATCGTTGAGCTGGTGTAGCGGGGTCAGGTCGTCAAGGAGCCAGAAACCACGGCCGTGGGTGGCGGCAATCAAGTTATTGTCACGCACATGCAGGTCGCGGATGCTGACGATAGGCAAGTTGAGCTGAAAGGATTGCCAACTGGCGCCATCATCAAACGAAATATACATCCCCCACTCGGTACCGGCATAGAGCAACCC
>JALSJF010000260.1 GCA_026989505.1 Cyclobacteriaceae bacterium | reverse complement strand
CCACCAGATAAGAAGGGTAATACTTTTTGGGGAACAAAAGAAAGATACCAAAAATCGAAAAAACAGGAGCCATTAATTCACCTATTGACCAAAAGTACTGGTGAAAAAAAGCAAAGTACCATCCTCCTTCGGTTTTTACCCCTTCGATCGTATTGGCAATCTGTATTGGACCAAAATTAATTAAATACTCGCCAAACCCACCTGCTGGTAATACTAAATAAAAAAACTTAGATGCAGGCGCTATTATTAACAGGAATAGCATCCCCCATCTAAGTCGTTTATTCTCCCAGAAAGTATAAAGTCCGTTAAAAACCCGTACTTTAAACAATTCAACGTTTAAAGATCTTAGGAAACTGACTATAACATCCCTATTATCTGAAACAAAGTTATCTGCTTCTCCCTTAGTCTTCCTTTTGGTCGAGGAGACACTGTGGGTATCCGATACTGCCTGGCACACACATTTGGTCCCCCGTATTTGCCAATTGTGTGGCGTTTGCCTGTTCGAGGTTTGACCATAAGAATAAGCCGGTTGCCAATACGAAAGTAGAAAGTGAAATCTTGGTAATAACTCGCTTAACCATTTTTTTGTTAGGGTTTTAAGGTTTGAAAAATTTTTCCCTAACGTATTGCGGACACTAAATACTTTCAATATCGCTTTCATGTTTCTTAGTTTTGTTATATTTACGAAAATGAAAGATGAGAATAATTTTTGACAAAAACAAATGCCTCTTTATGCTTTACTAAAGTTTATTCTCCTTATCCCTCTCATTATCAAATAGTTATTTTCTTAAAATATTTATATAATCCAATTTTTTATTGGTATAATTATATTTATATTTGGTGCCTTTTGGGTACAATTGCGCTATACCGGTGCAAAATATTCCGTATAAAATGCAAAATCGTTAATTTAACTATATCTATTAATTGTTGTACTTTATATATAATGGTGCAATTTTAACCCCGGCTCCGTTTATTTTTCAACTAGTTGTATGGTAAAAATATAATACCGGAACCGGCCACAGGGTAACCCCTAATCCTGCACCAGAATAAGAATTTTATAAAATAATCATGATCTTTACGGGTAAATTTACCCCTATGCGCAGGATACTGTTTCTACTAATCATCGTTTTTACCGGGGCCTCCTGTAAAAGTGGGTATAAAACCACCAAAGTAGTAAAACCCAAAAAGCATCTTTTTGCGTATAATCCCAAATGGCATCATAAAACTAAGCGCGTACATTACGTCAGATTCCGGAACTAATAAAAATGACAATAGAAAAACTCATTGAAGAAGGCAACTATACCGCAGCCCTGGATGAAGTTAGGCTGTTGCTGGCCACCGACCGTTATAATACTACCCTGCTGCAACTGCAAGCCCGCATATTGCATAAACTTGCCGACCACACCGAGGTGGTTGAAGTGTATAACACCCTTATCAACCTGCTGCCCTCCGATGCCGATAACTATGCCGGGCGAGGTATTGCTTTCTACCACCTGGGCCACCACCGCCTTTCCCTGGCCGATTTTGACAAGGCCGTGGCCCTGGAGCCCGCCAACGGCTACCGCTATGCCAGCCGGGCTTATATCAAGGACAACCTGGGCGATCACCTCGGGGCCCTGGCCGACTATACCAGGGCCATAGAGCTGGACCCCGAAGATGCCATATCGTTAAATAACCGTGGCCTGGTGGAAGAAAAGCTGGGCCGCCAGCACCTGGCCCAGGAAAGCTTTGCCCGGGCCGATGAACTGGCCGGGGTTGACCCCGGCAAGCTTAGCTATCCGAAAAGCCCGGCACCCCCCAGGCCACCAAGGCGGGTTGGGCTGAAACAATTTTTTGCCACCCTCAAAAGCCTGCTTACATCGGCCGGTGAACGCAAACGGTTTTACCGCTTCCTTTTTAACCGCTAGGCGCCATGTTGGTTTCGGTACTCATGCCGGTAAAGGATGCGGCCGATACAGTACACAGGGCCGTTGACAGCATCTTGCAGCAAACCTACCCCGACTTTGAATTGATCATTGTTGACGACCACTCTACAGACACCACGGTAGCAAAACTCTCTGCCGTTGCCGATACCCGGATCAAGCTCCTGCACAACCGGGGCAGCGGTATTGCGGCCGCCCTCAACACGGGTCTGGCGCAGGCCCGGGGCCGGTTTATCGCCCGCATGGATGCCGATGATTATGCCCTGCCCCAGCGCCTGGCCAGGCAACTGCACTATGCCCTGGCCCATCCTGAAATTGGTGTAGTCTCCTGCCGGGTACAACACCTCAGCCGGCATCCAAAGCAGCAAGGCTATGCCCATTATATTGCGCGCATCAATACTATCCTCAGCCCGCAAGAACACTATACCAGTCGCTTTATCGATGCCCCCCTGGCCCACCCTACGGCTTTCTTCAGGGCTTCGTTGGCAGCAGCGTATGGCGGCTATAGCACAGCTTGCCTGCCGGAAGATTTTGAGCTATGGCTGCGGTGGCTCGAAAACGGGGTAAGGTTTGCCAAACTGCCTGAGGTACTGCTGCATTGGGCCGATCCGCCCGGACGGGCATCGCGCACCCACGCCCATTACCGCGAGGAGAACTTTTACCGGGTAAAAGCGGGGTATTTCAAACGCTGGTGGCAACAGCACCACCGGCAACGGCAGCTCTGGGTATGGGGCTACGGCAAAGCTGTTTTTGCCAAGGTAGCCCCCCTACTTGCTGCCGGGGTACCCGTTGCCGGTTATATCGACCTGCAAGAGCGGCCCGGCAGCTCACGCCAGGTAAGGCACTACACTTTTGTCAGGGCCGGGGACCACCACTTTTACCTGGTGTATATTGGCGACCGTGAGGGAAAAACCGCCATAGCAGATTTTTTTGCCCAACGGGCCATGCAAGCCGGGGCGGATTACCTGTTCATGGCCTGAGCCACTCAGGTTAAACACTTAAGCCAGTTTTTGGCAATATTGTTAAACACCACCGGCTGCTGCCCCTGGTTTTTGATATGCGAGGTGACAATGGCCCCGTAAAGGTTGGCCATAAACATATTGGTTAGTCCCGCAGCATCGGTTTTGCGGGTTATATCCCTGCGCAACACACCCTCCAGCATAAAGCTTTCTACCAGGTCCCAGAACGACAACAGGTTCACCTGGTCAAAGTCAACATCCGGAAAAAATAACGCTTTATCCGCTTCGGTAAGAATTACCGGCAGGATAGGCGGCTTGGTATGCAATAAGATTGATATCAACTCACGGGCCAGCGAGGGCGTTTCGCGAATGAGTTGCACGAAGCGGTCGATAATAAACTCCAGGGCAGCTACCGACTGCAACTGCTGTTGCGAAAGGCTGATACATAGCCCCGTATTGATAATGCTTTTATAGAGTAACAGAATATCCTCTTTGCGGTCGAAGTAGTTGAAAAAAGTAACTTTACTGATATTGGCCGCCTGACAGATCTCGGTTACATAAACCTGGTCAAAGTCTTTTCTCCGGCAAGTATCGATTACATACGTTAAAACTTTATACCGGATAACCGAGGCATTTTGCGTACGTTTGGTAATCATAGGTTAACTTAGGTTAAGGCGCCCTAACCCGAATTATTCATGAAAATCATGAATAATGATGTAAATTAACTGTCAAACGATTGTTTATCAGTTAATTACATCAGGTCCTTAGACTCCGGCTCAGCGGAGGTTACCCTGATGAGTGCAAAATATTTTACCCTCAAATTCGGGCCATGCGTAATCTTTGGTTCCTGCTGTATTTTGTGCATAACATGTTGTTTTACACTATTTTGCCGTTCATCAGCCCTGCGGGCGAAAAATTCACCTGAATTTTTCGGACTAAATTACTGGTAAGAAACTTTATTTCAAAGCCTTACCTGAAATTATTAAAGTTATTCTTTCAATAATGATAAACCCGGGCGAGATCCTTATAAAACGTTAAGCTTTTTCAGCAGTTGCTCACGGTAGCTGTCGCTTATGGGTACTTCTATTTCGCCTACGAGCAAATGATCGTCAAGAACCTTGTTGATGCGGTTAAGGTTTATGGCATAGGAGCGGTGCACCCGTAAAAATTGCTCGATATGTAACTTATCCAGGATGCGCTGCAGGTTGGTACATATGGTAAATTTATCCTTAGTCGTAACAATTTTTGTGTAACTTCCCTCTGCCGCCAGTAGAAGGACCTGCTCCAACGGCATTTTTTCAAACACCCTGGAGTTGGTTTTACGGATAAAAATAGCCTGATAACCGGCATAACCGTTCGTCTTGGGCAGCCCGGTGTTCCCTTTAAGTTCTTCGCTACTTTCGGCACACGAATAATTGTAGAGGGCCAGCTCGATGGCTGAATGCAGGTTGTGGAAATTAAACGGCTTAATTATATAGGCATGAGGGCGCAGTTTTTTGGCCCTTGCTTTCGTAGTATCATCGGAAGAAGCCGTGATAAAAATGAGGGGCAGCTTACGCAACTTAAGCATAAGCTCGGCTGTTTCAATACCATCAAGCCCGCCCGCCAGGTTTATATCCATTAATACCAGGTCAGGCGGTTTTTTTTTCACCAACTTAATCAGGTCACCTCCTTGCTCAAAGGGGCCTTCCGCCTGATAGCCCAAATGCTTGAGATTGGTAATAATATCCATCCCCACAATCGGCTCATCCTCTACTACCGCAATCCTAACTGCCTTCATGCTCACTTTTACTGTTTATATTTAACGTTATTGAAACTGTCACCCCCGAAGTTGAGTCCAGTATAAATTTACCTTTATATTTTTTCACCAATTGTTCTACAAGTTTCAGGCCAAATGAACCTTCTTGCTTTAACTTTATATTGTTACTCTCCCCCGAATCAACTATTTCAAGGCGGACAATATTATCATTATCTTGCCTCAGCTTTACAATCAATTTTTTTTCCTGCGAAGTAGCAAACGCGTGTTTCAAGCTATTTGAAACGAGTTCGTTGGTCATTAAACCAATATTAACCGCCAGGTCAATATCAAGTTTAACCTCATTAGCCAGAATAAATAAGGAGGTTTCGTGGCGGTTATACCCATAACTATCCACCAGGTTATATACCAGGCGCTCCAGATAACTTTGCATTTCTATCTGGCCAAAACTGTCGTTCTGATAAAGACTTTCATGAATCAACCCCATAGTCTGCACCCGGCTCTGGCCTTCCTTTACCGCCTCCCGGGCTGATTCATCCGTAAGTTGCAATTGTTGCATTGACAACAAGCTGCTTATTACCTGCAAGTTATTTTTTACCCGGTGATGGATTTCCCCCAGTAAAATTTCTTTCTCATGGTTATGTTCGGCCAGTTCGGAGTTTTGCAGGTTGATTGTTGCCTGCTGCCGATTTAACTGGTAGTTCAGTTTCTCCAGCTTCCGCATCCGTAAATAGTTAAGGAATAACAAGATGGCAGTAAAAACCGCAATGATTATCACAATCACCATCGTTAAGGTGCGGTTGTTCAGGTTAACCATGGCCAGGTCATTTATCTTGTTCAACTCACCTATTTCCAGCTTTTGGTTATCAATGTCATGCAGCAGGTCCATCTTGGCCAGGTCCAGCTCGGTTTTAGCATCATGCAATTGGTTCCATAAAATATCATACTCATGTACCAGCAACAAGGCTTGCCGGTAGTCCCCCATGGCCTCTTTAACCTCGGAGTACAATTTCAGCGCCTCAACAACCCCAACCCTGGCCCCTATTTCCTCGGCAATGGCCAAGGATAAGACCACATACTTTTCAGCCAGGGCCAGGTCAGTTAGCCCCATGGCCGCTTTGGCCATCAGCAACAAAGTTTCCATCCGGGCATAGCGATGCCCCATAGCTTTGTCAAGCACCTGACTTTGGGCAAATGCCTTTAAGGCTTTAGGGTAATCTTTTTTAAAAAAGTTGGCTTCGCCTATTTTCCGGTAACTGAACGACTGGCTGATACGGGTACCGTGGTCAATAGCTGCTGCCAGGGCCTTCTCGCTGGCCATGATGGCCGAATCATAATAACCCAGCAGTGTATATGCCTTTGCTTCTTCATTCCAGTGTATATCCATGCCTAACTCATAGGCCATAACATTAGCTACCTTAAAATAGTATAAAGCGCTATCCGGAATACCCAGGTTAAGGTAAGCAAGCCCCAGGTTATAATTGACCCACCTCTTTGCCAGGGTGGTTGGCGGGCCTGCAGGATATTCCCGCATGTCTTTTTTGGCCTGCACAAGGCTCCTTTCATAATACTTATTGTTTACTTCCATCCCTTTGGATAACTGCAATACATCCCAACTAACTGTTTTGGTCTGCTGCTTAATTAAAATAAGGGACAAAAGGTTCTCTTTGGCCTTTAAATAATTGCCCCGGTGATTATTGATAATACCAATAAACCCATAGGCTTTAATCATATTAACCGTGTCTTTTATCTGGCTGAAGTTTTCCAGGGCAAGGTTGTGGTAACGTGAAGCGGAGTCATAATCTGCCGTATAGAGGTACACCATACCGATCTGCGTATAGCACTTAGCTATACTAAAGGTGTCGTTGGTCACCCGGGCAAGGGTAAGGCGGGTAAAACTTTTCTTCAGGGCTAACGGGTGATAACCATCATACCAATCCAGCATGGCACTGATGGCCAGCGCATCCTTTAACACCCCGGTGTCGCCTGATTGCCGGGCCAGGTACAAGGCTTCATTGGCTTTTTTGCCGGCAGCCTTAAAATTGATATCCTTCTGCCGGGTGACATCCCGGATTAGTTCCTTTATATACAGGCTATCACCTGTTGGCACAAAGGCAGCAACAGACAGACAAATAGCCTTTACGGGCAAAAAAAAGACTAAACCCCAGAAAAATAAAGCCAACGTATGCGTCATCTAAGCAAAAAATACTGGTAATCTATTCAAAGCTACCGAATTCAAAAGAGAAAACAGGGGGTTTAGAAGATAAAATGGGGGGTTCACAAAGAAAACAACAGTAGGGGTACTAAGTAAACCAGGGAAAGCTAACTTGCAGGAAAATTTTAATCCTTAAACATTTAGTTTTTTTTACCATGAAAACCAATACCCTTGTCTTAATCTTTATCCTGTTTACCAGCACCATAGTAGTAGCCCAGGAGGGCATCCTTACTTCCAGCCCCAATATACCGGCCAAGAAAGAATCATTTGCGGCCAAAATAGAACGCTACCAAAACGAAGGCTTTAAGGCTGCCGTAGTTATCAGCATTTCTCCCCTGGCCACCGCCAGGCCATCTTCCGGTTCCGGGCCAACGATGATGAACGAAGCCCTGGAGTCGAAAGACATTGTACTGGAAGGCGAAACCCGAATGGATAAAAGTGATTTTATTCGTTTGGCCGAAGCCTACGCTGCTAAGATGAACGAAACGTATTCTACAGACATTTTTGTGGTGGTGGACCCGGGCGCTATGCCAACAAGGTCCACCAGAGTGGCAGGCGATGTTCCTGATTGGGGGCAAACCCTATATAAACTGGTGGTTAGTTACAGCATCGCCCCGCAATATCAATTTGAAAAATCGGGTGACAAGTACACCGCCAAATACCTGGTAAACCAGGCCGCCCCGATTATAGAATACACAAATGATAAAAAAGGGATAAAAATGAAGTATCCGGTGCGCATGGGAAGCCTGGGTTTCTATACCATCAGTCACGAAGGTGAAGATTTGGCCGGCCTGACAACCCTTGACGAACTAAACGCTATTGTTAACCCGCCCCTGGGCACAGACCTGGCAACCAAATTAATCGAGGCCATGAATGAAAAAATGCCGGATTATTTGAAAAAGATAAAATAACCGCCTGCCGCCTGTAAACGGGCAGCCCGGCATTTTTAAACAACAACCTTACCAAAGGCCGGCTTTACTGCCGGCCTTTGGTGTTTCAGACCCGGCCATTTGTATAAATTTAATTGGGTGTCGGGGTTTTCTGCCAACAATTTACTTACTTGCAGGGGCTAACACTTATTTTATTACCAATGAAAAGAGTTCTCCTGATTCTGGGCATTTACCTGATGGCTTTTGGCTGTGGCGAGGTGCAAGAAAAGCCGCAACCGGCCACCACCGGCCTGATAACCGGCAAAGCCATGGTGGTATCGGCCCATCCCCTGGCCTCGGAAGTGGGCAAACAGATACTGGCCAAAGGTGGCAATGCCATTGATGCCGCCATCGCTACCCAGTTCGCCCTGGC
>JALSJF010000259.1 GCA_026989505.1 Cyclobacteriaceae bacterium | reverse complement strand
CCCTGGCCTACCAACCCCTTAACCCCCAGGGCCAAAATGTCAGCTCTCCCCTGCCGGTCAAACGTAGTGGTGAACATAACAATCGGCACCGCACAAGTATCCCGATAATTGGCCAGCAGGCTCAACACTTCCCGGGAAGCCGTTTGGGGGGCATAAACTACCACATCGGTTTCCGTGGCCCTGACAGTAGCAACATCTAACCCGCCACCGGCTACTACTACCTTAAAATCCGCTAAATCATTTATCAGCCCCTGCAACCCTCTGCGGGATACAATGTTTTCATCAAACAGGGCCACACGGTATGTTTTGGTTGCTTGCATGTACGGTTTTAGCTAACATGCCAGACTAATAGAAATATAAAGTTATATAAAATCTGTGAAATCCCATAAAATTAATTTTTTTATCGGCTGCGTGTGTAACCGCCCTACCCAATAGACCCGGCAATGTGTTTGGCTAAATTCATATGAATTTTCCGGGATAATGTAATTATCCACGGCTTTCGTAAATAATCGGGGTGCAGGCGTTGAGCGGAGGGGGAAGTCCTACCTGTCCAACCACTGCTTAAAGCCGGCAACGCGCTCGCGGCTAACAATAACCGGCCCGTCCTCCGGGTGGGGCAGGTGCAACTCCAACCGGCTGTTGGTGTAGGCCACAATATCTTCAATGGCGTTGATGTTGACCAGGTACTTACGGTTGACCCGGTAAAATTGTAAAGGGTCAACCATCTCCTGCAATTGTTCCAGGGGGTAATCCACCGGCAAATTACGGCCGGCAAAGGTCTTAAGGTAGGTGGCCTTGTCGCGGCTGAAAAAACAAGCTATATCCCCGGTATTTACCGATTTTATGTGGTCGCCTACCTTAACCATAAACCGCTTTTTATAACCGTCAAGCAAACTTTTCCTGATTTCGGCTACCTGCTGCTGCTGGCGGACGGCCGTAAACAACCGGGCCATCTCCCCGTATTTTGCCAGTGCCTGCTGCAAGTCACCGGGCGTTATGGGTTTGAGTAAATAAGCAATGCTGTTCAACTTAAACGCCTCGAGGGCATATTCGTTATAAGCCGTAATAAAAATCACCGGACAGGCAACCTCAACAATCTCGAAAACCTCGAAACTCAGGCCGTCCCCCAACTGGATATCCATAAACATCAGGTCGGGGGGCGGGTTTGTGGCCAGCCAACGGGCGGTATTCTTCACCGAATCGAGGATGGCCAGCACCGTAAACTCCTCTTCCTGCCCGGCCAGCAACCGTTGCAGGCGTTTGGCGGCCAGCATTTCATCCTCAACAATAATCACTTTTTTCATTTGCTTACGGTGATCAGGGGAATGGCCACTTTATATTCGCGGGCCGATTCGGTGACGATTACTTCCTTATTAGTCAGCGATTTATAGCGCTCCTTAATGTTTTCCAGGCCAACTTCGGTTGATTCCTGCAGCGGTATATCCTTAGGTTGCCGGTTATTGCGCACCACGAGGTAACCCTTTTCTATAGCCAGGCTGATGGTCAAGGGGTTTTCCGTGGTAATTTCGTTGTGTTTGATGGCATTCTCAAACAACATCTGCAACACCAGGGGGGCCACATAGAATTTGTCCTGATGGCCATTAAGGGCTATATCAACATGCAAATTATCATGATAACGAATCTTTTGCAAAAAGACATACGACTGCAACACCGCTATCTCCCCCGCCAGGTCAGCTACCTCCTGCTTGCCGGCCTGCAGCACATAACGAAAGACCTTCGACAACTGGCTGATGTACTGCACGGCCAAATCCTGGTCTTCATACACCAGGGTTGACAAGGCATTTAGGCTGTTAAACATAAAATGCGGGTTAATCTGGTTTTTCAACACTTCATAGCGCGCCACCAGCAACTCATTGCGCATCTTTTCTTCCCGCAGGGCCAGGTCGCGCCAGGCGTAAAGAAACGTACGGGCAAGGATGAACAGGAGTACAATGACCGAGATGCCAATACTTAACCAGACCAGTTGCCATTTGTTGCCAATATTAACGGCAAACAAATGGTCGAACAAAAAGGCCAGGGCCAGGATGGCGATGGTGGAGTAAACTACCGTGCCCACCACGCCAAGGCCAAACCGTTTGGCCGGGTTATCCAACCAGGTAACATAGCGGTCGATAAAGTGCGACACATAGCCGTTGCCATACCACATCACCAGCCAGATAGAGAGCATAATAACCTCCATCTGCCAGGCATAGCTGAAGTTGCGCAGGCAACCGGGGCACATGAGCAGGGCCATCACCGTAGCCAGCGCTACCACCAATAACAACTCCCCTATTTTACGGTTACACTTCATAGGCCAAGGCAGGGGCTAAGTTAAGGATTATCCGCCACATTTGGCCAGCATCTTTTCTGCTTCGGCCCTGCCCCAGGCCGGGGCCAGGGGGCCGGCCTTAGCTTTTTGGCGGGCAAACAGGGCCAGCGCCTGTTTGAAACGGTCGCAGGCCGGCCCGGTATCGGCATTAAAGAACAGGGCCGAGCCGTACTGCAATTGGGCCATCATCAGTACCACCCGCGGGTTGTCGGCCGAAATGGCGCTGGCCTCTTCGAGCAAGCTGGCGGCTTGCATGGCATAGTGCTGCCCACGGGTAGCCGGATCAACCGAAATACGGATCATCCTGATAAAAGCCTGCAAGGCCAGTACCTCTGCTTTATCATAGGCCAAACCCTTCAGGTTATCAACGGCAGCATCAGCCTCATCTAAGTAGTTGTCGCGGCTGGCCGGGTTTTCCTCCAGGGTAGCGGCAATGGTTTTGGCAAAAGCCATATAATAGAAGGGCAGCCATCTGTCTTTTTCTGCCCGGCCGATCCGTTCGAACTTGTTGGCCACGGTTAGCAAGGCCTCCCGGGTGGTGGCCTGCCCCAACTGTGCCAGGGTATTTTTCATGGCAGTTTCATAGCCTCCCTGATAAAAAGAGGTGAGGCTGAAAGCAAGTAATAACAATACCAGGTTTTTCGTTTTCATGGGCTATGGTTTTTGATGATTGTTCAGGTTTCCTAACTATGCCCTCACTTAGTCACGCAGACACGCAACCGGCAAGTTTCATTACATGGCAAAAGGGCCGTATTCCTTGCAGGCCCCTGGTAACCTCCGGGGCATCCTTTGCAGCAAGTCAAGGTTAAAGTTCAGGCGCATCCTTTTTCCTACTCAAGGGTGATGCGCAAACGTACATTATCACCATCAAGGGTAAACACGGCATCGGCATAGCTTGGCGGGCCAAACATATTGCGGCCTTCCCGCGAGACACCATAGGGCTCATCCGGGATACCGATAAAGTTTGTATCCAGCTCACCATTGCCGTTTATATCATGATAAACACTTACCGTATAAGCGCCATCCGGCACCCCGGTAAACTCAAACACCATGAGCGTATTGGCTACGGCCTTTTTTTTCTGGCTTAGCCAGGGCTCTTCCAAAAAGGTTTTTTCACTGTTAAAAACCCCCACGTTAAGGGTACCCTCTGATGATTTGATGTTCTCAACTTCAACAATTATACGGTTATTGGTTTGCGCGGCTGTACGCCCCCAGGCCAGGGCCAGGGTAATGGTAATCAACATTAAATTTTTCATCATTCTGTAGTTTGGTTTAGTATTCATTTGTTTTTAAGGTTAAAGTGATTGCAGTTGGTTCAGGGTGCCCTCCTTACTCAGGGTGATAAAAATTCCGAGGAAGATAAAGCGTGGGGCCGGTAGTTCCACGGGCCGGCCGGCATAGGTGCCATCGGCAGCCGGCTGGCGGGCATATTCATAGCCAAAAATATTGTTGCGGCCCACTACGTTGGTAACACTGCCGTGAATAATAATATTTTGACTAACCAGGTAGCTGATGCTGAGGCTCAGGTCATGGTAATCCGGGGTTTCGGCCCCGTTAAAAACGGTAGTATTAGGATCGTTATAAGGCCGGCCGGAGCCAAAAGTATAGGTAGCGCTGAACTGGGTCTGCCAGGCCGGCACAAAATGCTTATAAACTACCGACAGGTTATGCCGTGACGTAAAGGCTGGCCGGGCGGCATACGGAAACCCCTGGTAATCCCGCTCGGTATCAAGATAAGAATACGAAACCCAGTAGTCGGCATTTTCAATCGTCTGGTTATCGCGCCAGAAGAGGTCAATGCCCCGGGCATAACCGGCCCCCTTATTATTGTACACTGCGGGGTCAAAAAACCGGTCAGGGTCAAATTTCACCAGCGCCTTATATTCCTTGTAATACGCCTCTACCCTGAAGGTACGTTGGTCGGTTAAAAACTGATAGTTGAGGATATAATGGTTGGCCCGTTCATAATCCAGTTGCGGGGCTACCCACAGGTATTCATCCCGGGGCGCCTGGCGGTAGCTGCCGGTGGCCACCGAGAACTGGCCATACTCCGCCACTTTATAGGCCATGGAAACCCTGGGGCTAACAAACCCCCGGTTAAACAGGCTGCTACCCTCTACCCTGGCGCCAAGCCGGGCTACCAGGTTATGGGTAAAGTAGATGTCGGCTTCGGCAAACCCGGCCACCAGGGTTTCGTTAAAGCCCCAACGGTTGGTAAAGCCATCGCTCAACCGCTGAAAGTACTGGCCGCTCTCCCGGATGATGGTTTCGATACCGGTATGCAACGATAAGTGGCGGGTAAGGTCGCCAAAAAAGGTAAGTTTGGCATGGGTGCCGGTAAGGTCTTCGATAATTTTATCACCATCAATAGTGTAGGCATCCTGGTTATAGGTTACCGCAGCCCCGGTCATGAGCGACCATTTGGCCGACAGCAACTGGCGGTACGAAACATTGCCGTAGAAATAATCATTGCTAATCGTGGTGGGCACCGGCAGTTGCGGGGCATCTACTGGGTAGTCGTTAAACTCCATCCCGGAAACCGCATATTTGGCGTAGGCCTTCAGCGTACCCTCATTACCAAAGGTGTATCGGTAAGCGGCATTGGCCTCCAGCGCTACCGGCCCGTTCCGCCAGTCGATTTGCTGGGGCACCACGGCAAAATAGGGTTGCAGGTTAGTATAGCCCAACTTACCGGCCAGTGAGCTGTTGGCGCCACTGTAAGCGTGGGCTGCCTCCAGCCCTACCGACATGATGCTGAGGTCGGTTCGGGACTGGGTTTGCGTGCCCTTGGTGGTCAGGTTGAGGGTTGACGACAGGGCCTGCCCGTACTCGGCCGAGTAGCCCCCGGTGCTGAAGCTGGTACCTTTAAACATGAACGGGGAAAAACGGCCGCGGGTGGGGGTAGCCGGCACAGTGGTACCGTAGGGTTTAAACACCAGCAGGCCGTCAATAAAGGTTTGGGTTTCATAGTCATCTCCCCCGCGTACAAACAGCCGGCCTTCCTCGCCCACGGTTTGCGTGCCGGGCAATGTATTTAAGGCCCCGGCAATATCGGCTGTAGCCCCGGCCGTGGTCACAATATCCAGGGGTTTCAACACCTCGCGCTTGGTTTCACCCCCGGCCTGAAAACTGCCTGCGGTGATGACCACGCCACCAATTTTATCAATCGCTTCTTTCAGGGTAAGGGTAAGGGTAAGCGGTTTACCCACCAGCCTTACGGGTAAGGCAAGTTCCTCATAGCCAATAAAGCTGACTACCAGGGTTTTGTCTCCCTGCTCACCGGTAGTAAAGGTAAAGCTGCCGTCAATACCTGAACTGGCCCCGTCATACGTACCCGCAAGGTACACATTGGCGCCTGTCAGGGGGTCGCCTTTGGTATCGGCAACCGTACCGGACACCGTAGTTTGAGCGGCCAGGGAGGTGGCCAGCAGGAAACATGCGGTTATGAGTTGTATTGTTTTTTTCATCACCACACAAAGAATTAACCTGGCGGGCGCTTTTAAAAATAAAGGTTACCGAACTGTTGAATTATGGGGATGAACTGTAGTTTACGGTATAAATAATGACACCTCTTTTGAAAATGTGGCAAAAAACGATAGCTTTATCTGCACTTCTTCCCTACTGAAAAACGTACACTAGAAAAATGAAATCCTTTATTACCCTGGCCTTGCTTAATCTACTTTTTTCAGGCCAGGTTTTTTCCCCGGAAAAAGCCATTTGGGAAAACGAAACCCTCCTTGGTGCCAACGAATACAATTTTTATACGCTTAAGGCCTATAGGCATATCAATGGCAATTACTACTATGCCGTTGATTCAGTGTTTCTGCTGGAAAAATCACTTGGCAGTGGTAAGGTTTTGGCAAAGGTAGTATTACGGGTAGTTGAAAACATTGACGAAGACGGCAACGGTAACTGGCAACACTGCGACAGGTTTACTAACCAGCTTGATATTATTGGCTATCTCCGGAAAAAGAAGGCAAGCCTTATTTATGCAAAAAATTTTACCGGGTTAACTTTCAAACTCGGCAACGAAGGCTTGATGTTAAACAATAAAGAAAATGAAACACAACTTGTGTCCCGTCAATATATCGGTAATTATATCCCATGGTTTGCCGAATACCTTGACTACCAGCAAGCCTACCCTGGTGATCCTGATTTTCAGGTAAGGGTAAGTCAGGAATACCAATCGGCCAGCCATATCTTTTTGGTGGTTGAAGCCGGGGCCAGCCAGGGCGATACAGATTTTAAGCAAGGCATAATTGTCCTTTCCCAGGACAAGTTTCGGGTTGCAAAAAAATTAATTGGCAAATAGGGGAATGATTCTGATGTTGCCCACCAAGGAAAAAAAAGCTAACCGGATTCAGCCGATAAATGCAGCCTGAAATACGCCTCCCGCCCCTTGCCGGTTAAGTAAGGGAATATCTCCCGGTTGATCACCGTGGCATACCGCTGAATTGATTTACCGGTAAGGACTGGCGTTTGCAGGGCCGCGGCCGAAAGCCAAAAGTCTGTCAATATATGCAGCCGCTGGTATAAACTGGCATATTCCCCAGGAAGGATTTCCTTACGCAGGAAGCCTGCAGCAACCCATGACGAAAATATGGCCTTGAATTGTGCTTCCCTCAAGGCGGATAATTTGGCATAATGCTTTCTTATTTTAGTGTTGTCACGCACCACCTGTACAAAATCAAGCAGAAAAAACCGGTAGGCATAAAAGTTTTCCATGATCGCCTTAGCCATCGTAAAAAGTTCCGATAAATCATTGTCTGTACGCGGCATAGCAGCAAAGACATCATCAACTTGCCGTACCAACTGAAAATAAAGTGCCTCAATAATCTCCTCACGTTTCTTAAAGTGGTAGTTTAAATTACCCTGGCTAATCCCCATGGTGGTGGCAATCGTCCTTAACGTAACTTTTGCCAGGCCGTAGGTATTAAAAAGCGTTAAAGCCGTGTTTAATATTTTTTCCCTGGTGTTTTTCATGCATGGTCAATCTATACGTTTCTTCCCGGCCTGCCGAAGAGGACAAAATCAACGAATGCCAGCTTATACCGGCTTTGGGTTCATCCCTTATGGCCCTCTCAGGGATACTGCAAAAGTATATAATTTTTAGTAAATGTGACCTAATTAAATATAAATTAGTATATTTGACCTAAATTATAATATAATGGTCAGAATACTTACTACCCGGCTTCCTGCAGCCAGTGCAGGTAAAAATTATATTACCTCTGTAAATTATCAGGATTCCTACAAGATAAAGCTGCACCATACCGCTATGCCCATTGAAAAAATATACCTGAACATCTTTGCCCATAGCCCGCAATGGATTAACACCCTGCTCGCCCTGCGCAATAAAATAGTTGGGGTATTTGGCCTGGATACTTACAAAGACCCGGGTGAATTTACCCTACAGAACCTGAAGGTTGGGGAGAAAACAGGTCTTTTCAAAATTTATAGTATGGAGGAACATGAAATTATTGCAGGCGAAGATGACAAGCACCTTAACTTCCGGGTATCGGTATTAAAACAGGGCGATGAGCTATTTATCAGCACCCTGGTACACTATAACAACCATTTCGGCAAATTATACATGGCTATCATCCGTCCCTTTCACCGGGCCATCACCAAAGCAATTTTACGCAATGCCAGCAAAAACAAAAGGATTTAGCCCCGGTATCCTGGGGCCCGGGAGCATCAAAAATCCTGCTGGCTTTTCAGGTTATAGGCGGGCCATAAAAAAATAAGGCCGCCCTACACATAAGGCGGCCTTAACCATTCACCTAAACTCCCAGCTTTACGCTGCGTTGTATTTCAGGTAGTTGATATCCATCCAACTACCCCCGTTAACAATATTCTCTACGCCATGCATCTGCAAAAAGGCTACCGCCTGGCCACTACGGGCCCCGGACACACAACATACCACAATATTGCCCGGCATGTTTTTAAACTCTTCAACTCTTTCCGGTACCTCATGCAAAGGGATATTTACTGACCCCTCAACATTACCGGCCATAAACTCAAATTCCGAACGTACATCTACCACCGTAGTTGTCGGTTGATTAATAAGTTCTCTTAAATCCATAGTATATTTTGGTTCTTAATTTTTATTATAGCTGCAAAGCAACGGCTATTTTACCGGGGTAAACGTGAACAGTATCACATAAGCCGGTATTTTTTGCTATTATTTCGCCCGGGGTCTGCCAGATTCCCGGACGGCCGCTATTTCAGCGTAAAATTTGTCAGCAAAAACTGATGAATTTCCCGGGCTAAATCACTACCTTCAGCCCAAAATCTTATTGCTTATGCCTGTTAATTTTGATGAATACCCGGAAACCGACCGCCAAAACTTTGTCCGCTATAACCCGGCTTTCCTGAAGGCCGTATTTGGCCAGGAGGAGCTGCTGCCTTTTTGGGTAGCCGACACTGATTTCAGGGTAATGCCTGAGCTGGTACAGGCGTTGTCGGCACGCGCAGCAAAAGGGCTGTTTGGCTACGAAACCAAATCGCCCCGCCTTAAAGAAGCCCTGGCTGCCTGGTACCTGCGCAGGTACAACCTGCAGCTCAACCCCAGAGGGTTGTTGTTTACGCCCAGTGTCAACACCAGTATAGCGGCCATCATCGATGCATTTACGGCTCCCGGGGAAGGCGTAATTATTCAACCCCCCGTGTACCAGGCTTTTATGGGGATCATCAAGTCCCTGGGCCGGAAAATCGTCAACAACCCTTTAACATTTGCCGGCAACCGCTACGAAATTGATTTTGATCACCTCGAGGGCGTGGCCAAAGAACCCGGCACCAAAATATTGCTCTTATGCAGCCCGCATAACCCCGTGGGCCGGGTATGGCAGGAAGAAGAGCTGGCCAGGATTGCCGCTATCTGCACCCGCCATAATGTTCTGGTAATCACCGATGAGATCCATGGCGATATCGTGTATCCCCCCCACCAGTACCTCGGCATGCTTACCGTTTATGCCCGGTACAGCGATACTATCATCATGGTTTCTTCGGCAGGCAAAACGTTTGGTATGCCCGGCCTGGTTGACTCCTTTGTATTCACCCCCAACAGGGCCTACCACAAGGCCATTAAAAAGCAGATTGAGCGCTACCACCTCGATAAAAGCAATGCCTTTGCCAACATTGCCCTGCAAACTGCGTTTACCGCAGGCGATGCCTGGTTAGATGAAATGCTGACGTATTTACAAGGAAACATAAACTATATAGCCAGCTACCTGGCGGCAGAAATCCCGGCCATCCGTTTCCCTGTGCCCGAGGGCACGTACCAAATCTGGCTTGACTTCCGGCCGTTAGGCTTCAGCAATGACGAGCTGCAAAAATTCCTCGTTGAAAAGGCCGGCCTGGCCCTCAACCAGGGCTACACCTATGGCCCGGGAGGAGACGGCTTTGCCCGCATGAACATTGCTTCGCCCAGGAAAATGATCCGCCAGGGGATGGCCCAACTGGCCACGGCAGTCCGTAGCCTTTAGCCAAAAAAAGACAGCCACTTGTCCGCGGGAAGCGTCCAAGGGCTGTCTCAATCAAACAACAACCTAAATTGGTTTTCTTAAGCTATTTGCAGCAGTTCTTTGTCAATAATCTCTTTCAATACATTCTTCGGCAAAGCCCCGGCCTGCATTTTCGGCTGGTCGTTTACCGGAATAAACAGCATACTGGGAATACTCCTGATGCCGAATACGGCCGATAATTCTTGTTCGGCCTCGGTATCTACCTTGTAAATATACAGCTTATCTCCGTATTCTTCCGATAATTCCTCCAAAATTGGCGCTACCATTTTACAAGGGCCGCACCAATCGGCATAAAAGTCAATCAGGGCCGGTTTGTCCCCTGCATATTTCCATTCGTTATGTTTAGTATAGTCAAAAACCTTGTTTTTGAAATCCTCTGTGGTCAATTTAATTGTCGCCATTACTTCTTATTTTTTTTACAAAGGAAGTGAGTCCGGGCCTTCCCATAGGTGATGTTTGTCACAAAGATATCATTTTTTTTTGGCGATATTTATAGCAATAAAATTTATCACCTTTAAAGCAAAGAGAAATGACAACGCACAAACATCAAATAGTTGTAATTGGTGGTGGTACCGGAGGCATAATGGTAGCTGCCCAACTGCTGCGGGCCCGTAAAGGACTTGACGTAGCCATCATCGAACCCTCGGAAGAGCACTATTACCAACCGGCCTATACCCTGGTAGGGGCCGGCCTGATGAAAAAATCGGCCACGGTAAGAAAAGAAAAAAGGCAGATACCCAAAAAAGCTACCTGGATAAAGGACTATGTTGAGACTATTGACCCTGACAGCATGGAGGTAATTTTGCGCAGTGGCGATGTGGTAGCCTATGAGTACCTGATTGTGGCCCCCGGCATACAAATCAACCTCGATGGCATAGAGGGGCTGAAAGAGGCCTACGGCAAAAACGGGGTGTGCTCAAACTATATTGACCCCGATTATACCTGGGAGGTATTGCGAAACTTTAAAGGTGGCGTGGCCTTGTTTACCCAACCGGCCACCCCGATAAAATGCCCCGGGGCCCCGCAAAAAATCATGTACCTCACAGCCGACCATATCCGCAGAAATAAACTGGAAGACAAAACCACCATAGTCTTTGCCACCCCGGGCACGGTGATTTTTGGCACCGAGCCCTTTAAAACCGAACTTAAACATTATGTTAACGAGGTGTATGACGTAGCCCAGCGGTATGGCTATAAGCTGGTGAAAATTGATGGCGAGAAGAAAGAGGCGCATTATGAACGCCTGGCCTTGCCCGAAGGGCGCACCGATTATGTGCACAACGATGACACCAACCGTGCCGGCTTTAAAGGTTATTACCCGGAAAACGGCCAAATAGTTGAATTTGCAGAAGCAAACGGCCCTTTAAACGAATTGAAAGAGGGTGCAAGGTTTGTGATAAAATATGACATGCTGCACCTGGCGCCCCCGCAATCGGCCCCGGGCTGGTTCCGGAAAACCAAGCTGGCCAACCCGGATGGGCCCGATAAAGGCTGGATGGCCGTGGACAAGCACACCCTGCAAAGCAGGTTTTATAAAAATGTTTTTGGTGCCGGGGATGTTACCGACCTGCCCACCGCCCGCACCGGGGCCGCTATCCGTAAGCAAGCCCCAACCATTGTGAAAAACCTGCTGGCTGTAATGGATGGCAAAGATGCCGCTTATGAAGGGTACAACGGCTATTCATCATGCCCGCTGGTAGTGGCCCACAACCGCATGCTGCTGGCTGAGTTTAAGTATGACAATGTGCGCAGTTCCGATCCCTTGCTGAGCAAATTTTTCGATACCGGCAAAGCCAGTTACCCGATGTGGTTGCTGAAACGCTACGGCCTGCCTTTTATGTATTGGAACATGATGCTAAAAGGTTATAATTTCTGATATTTTAAGCCGAATTAGTTTAATTTTAGGCTTCCGAAATTTTTCGGAAGCCTAAAATATTTGCACCATGCATGATCTGATCCATCAACATTTTCCCTTCTTTAAGGAACCGGAACTGGTAGATGCTATTGCCAATGTAGCCAAGGAAGTACGCGTAAACGAAGGGGATTCCATAATTAAAATCGGGGAATTCATTAAAAGCACCCCGCTTATTACCAAAGGACTCCTTAAAATCGTCCGCCAGGATGACGATGGCCATGAAATATTACTCTACTACCTTGATGGCGGCAACACCTGCGTAATGACCGTAACCTGCTGCATGAAGCAGGAAAAAAGCAAGATCAAGGCCATTGCCGAAATCGACACCCACCTGCTGCTGATCCCTTTTCATTACATGGACGAATGGATGCGCAACTTCCGCTCCTGGCGTAATTTTATCCTGCAAACCTACTCGGCCCGCTTTGAGGAGATGCTGGCGGCCCTTGACTCGGTGGCTTTCGAGAGCCTCGATAACCGCCTGCTGAAATACCTCTCCGACCGGGAACAGGCCCTGCATACCCGCGAGTTTCATATCACCCACCAGCAAATCGCCCAGGAACTTAACTCATCGCGGGAAGCCGTAAGCCGCCTGCTCAAGAAACTGGAAACCAACGGATACATCCGCCTGGGCAGAAACCGCATCAAAATAATCAATATTTGAAACCTCCACAGTTGCGCTGAACAAATGAAGATAATCCGTTTTTTTTCCTATGGTATAGCGGCAATTCTGGTGCTCTACCTCGGCACCATTTTTATTGTACCACCCATTGTAGACAGAAAATACAACACCTCTACCCTGCTGCCCCCGTATAACGTTTCAACGCAGGCACAGGAGATTTATCAAACCCTGCCCTTTATTGCCGACCTGCATTGCGATGCCCTGCTATGGCAGCGCAACCTGCTGCAAAAACATGACTACGGCCATATAGATATACCCCGTATGCTTGCGGCCAACATGGCCCTGCAGGCCTTTACTATCGTTAGTAAAACACCCAAAAACATGAACTTCGACCATAATACCGGGGATACCGATAATATTACCACCCTGTATATTGCCGAAGGCCGGCCGGTGAAATCATGGTTCAGCTTAAAGGAAAGGGCGCTGGTACAATGCCGGGCCTTATACGGCTTTGCCGAAGAATCGGCAGGGCAGTTCAGAGTGGTTACCTCTGCCCGTGAACTGGGTAAGCTGATAAACGACCGCCAGCAAAACCCGCAACTTACGGCAGGGTTCCTGGGGGTTGAAGGCATGCAGGTGCTGGAAGGCGAACTTGACAACGTGGAGGTGATGTACCAGGCCGGTATCCGCATGATGGCCCCGGTACATTTTTTCGACAATAAGCTTGGCGGCTCGGCCCACGGGGTAAGTAAAGGCGGGCTAACAGACTTTGGCCGCAAGGTTATCCAACGCATGGAAGAAAAACACATGCTTGTGGACCTGGCCCACGCTTCCCCCCAACTGATTGACGACATCCTGGCCATCGCTACCCGGCCGCTGATCGTTTCGCATACGGGGGTAAAAGGCACCTGCAACAACGTGCGTAACCTATCGGATGCCCACCTGCGCAGAATTGCCGCTGGCGGGGGGCTGGTGGGCATTGCCTTGTTTGAGCCGGCCGTTTGCGGTACCGATGCCCGGGCCACCGCCAGGGCCATACGGTATGCCGCTGATTTAATTGGCGTTGACCATGTGGCCCTGGGTAGTGATTTTGACGGGGCAATTGCCATGCATTTTGATGTTACCGGCCTGCCTTTGCTGGTAGAAGCCTTGCTCGCAGAAGGGTTTAACCCCGAGGAAATTAAAAAGATTATGGGCGGTAACATCCGCGATTTCCTTTTACTTAACCTGCCAAAGTCATGAAAAAAACAGTGGCCACCCTGCTGTTCCTGGTGATTGTCCTGTTCAATACCGTAATCCTCAAGCCCACCACAACCGGCCGGGAGAACGAAAATTTACAGGTACCGGACATTACCTTCGCCTATGATGGCCAGGCTGTTTATGAAAATTTCTTCCTGAAATTAGCCCCGGGGAAAATACCGGCTTACAAAAAAATGATGTTGTGGGATTATGTCTATCCGGTAATTTATACGGCCTTTCTCTTCCTCATGGGGCAGCTACTAGTTACCCATGCACTTTTCAAAAGGGTGTTCATCACGGCTGTGTTTGCTGCCTTTTTGTTCGATTATGCCGAAAACCTCACCCAATTATACCTGCTGAATGAACTGCCCGCAACCCACATCGGCCTGGGCACTGTTATGGGTATGTTTACCACCCTGAAATGGGTGACCGCCTTATTTGCCTTGTTTTCGGTAATCACGGTATTGGTGCAGGCCGGGATCAAAAAAATGGTGGCCGCCCGGCAATAACCGGCCGTTGCCCGGGGCATGGCCCTGCCCGCATGTTTCACCCCCGGGATTGACAAGAAGGTTAACCTGAAAAATTCACAAAAATTTTTCAGGTTAATTTCAATCCAATAAAAAAGCCGCCCTGCAAAAGGGCGGCTGTGAGCCATTTATCAGGCAAACTACCCTTAGTTGCAGTTGTACACCACTGTTATCAGTGTGCCTTTGTCGCCTTCCATTCTCTCCGGTAGTCCTTCTTCGTTCAGGGTTATGGTAAAAGTCTCCGTAACCGAATATTTGGTAATTTTCGTGGGAAAGTTCATGGCCAGAGACATATCCAGAAAATCTATAAACCAAGTATTATACATCGGGTTTTCCCCGGTTAGTCCGGTGTATTCATACTCGGTAACTGTCGGAGGATCATTGGGTGCCTGGGGAAAACTCATTTCCGAACGGCTAAGGTTGCCATTGGCATCGTACGAAAAGTTGTATTCCATGGTTTGCAAAATTTGGTTGCCATCTATTACCCAGAATCCGGCACTGGTAAGTTGTTCACCGTTGTAATTCAGTCGGAGCTCACCGAGATCCGCAGCCGAAATCTTGGTAATCAGGGCACCATCGTATTCGGGAACGAGTTGTAAAGTGGAGTTGTCCGCGCTGTCGGTATATACGATATTGGCTATTCTGCCATCCTGCCAGGTGTAGGCGTAAGTTTCTGCCAGCCCGTTGCCCGGGTCCAGGGTAATCAACGATATCAGCCCGGTGTCATCGAAATCGTACACATAGGTTTCGTCTCCCTCAAAAATAACCTTCACCGGCAGGCATTTCACCGGAGCCGGGTCTTCAGTGGCGTTTTTTTTACAGCCATACGAAAAGACCACAAGGGTCGTGAATAAAAGTAACCTTTTCATAGTTGCAGAAATTTGGATTAACATACGTTTTAACGGTTAAATAAATAAAAAACTTTAATCTTTGTTCAATCGTTATAAAATTTCCCAAAGTAAACGCATAAACAGGTTTTTACGTTGCCTTTTTCAGTAAAAAAAAATGAGTTGGCAGCAAAACTTCCTTTACAGTTATTTTTCCGACTGTTAGACGACTTTTCCAGTTAAAACAGACCGTATCCAAACCGGGCTTTATTGCAAGAGAATACTAAAATTTGTTTTCGCCAACAGGATGAAGGCCTGGATTATTACAATCTAAGGCACCGCCTTAACCCGAAAAATTCATATGGATTTTTCGCCCGCAGGGCTGATGAACTGCAAAATAATGTAAAACAACATGTTATGCACAAAATACAGGATGAACCTAAGATTAAGCATGACCCGAATTTGAGGGTAAAATATTTTGTCCTCATCATTATTCACGCTTTTCGTGAATAATCCGGGGTAAGGCATTTTTTCACCAATAAACCGGGTGAGATTAACAACAATACGCCTCCTTTCCGGGTGTGCTATCTATTTACGCTTAAACGGCTCCAGCACCTGGGCAATAAACCCCTCGGGGTAGTTTTCTACCCCATCAAAGCCCAACTCGATATCACGGCCATCGCAGGGGATGTGGGCGGTGCCAAAGATGTAATCCCAGAGGCTTAGCGAAATGCCGAAATTTATGCCATAGGGGTGCGAAGCCGGCATTTTTTTGGCATGGTGCCAGATGTGCATGGCCGGGTTATTCAACAGATATTTTAAGGGACCGTAGGTAAGCGGCACATTGGCATGGTTCAGGTGGCCGATTAAGACAGTGAAAGCGTGCAGTACAAAGAAATCGTCTATCCCAAACCCAATCATGGTCAGGGGTACATACAGGATTGACTTGTAAACAATGGTTTCCAGCCAGTGGAAGCGCAGGTGGGCGGCAAAGCCCATCTCCCGCACCGAGTGGTGCACCTTATGAAACTGCCACAGCCAGTGCACCCGGTGCAGCATGATATGCACCAGCCACTGAATAAAGTCAGCCACCACAAACATCAGCAAAAACTGCGCCCACAGCGGGGCTTCCGCCACCCGGATAGCAACAATATTGGTAATCCCAAACCAGCCCAGAAAACTGTTAAAAGCCTCAACGGCCACATTCGACAGGGCATTATAGGCTACCAGCGAAAACAGGAAGAAGTTGAAGAACATATAAAAGGCATCCAACCAGAAATCCTTACGAAACAGGCCCTGCTGCTGGCGCCAGGGAAAGACAATCTCCAATACCCAGACCAGCACCGACAACACCAGCAGCATATAAAAATAGTTATGCCAGCCCGGGTGGGTTATTTCGTACACCAGGTAGTTCCAATACCCGGTATAAGCATTTTTAATGATCTCCCCCAGCCCCATCTTCTTTGGTCTCCTTATACTCTACCTTGCAATCCCGGGCAAACGGCCCGCAAGCGGTGTTGGCCATCGCCATAAAGCTGAACATGGCCCCCAGGCCGGCCAGTAACCAGTCGCCTTTCGTATAGCCATAACTTACGAGGGCCAGGCCGGCAAGTAAACGAAATACCCGGAAAAAATTCCAGCCGTTAAAAAATTTCTGCATGGTTATTTTTCAATAGGCAGGCCGGCTGCTTCCCAGCCAACAATACCGGTTTCCAGGTTATAAACTTCGCTAAAGCCCATTTCCTGCAAAGCCGCCATGGTATTGCCACTGCGCCTGCCCGAATGGCAATAGACCAGCACCGGCCGGGTTTTATCAAGTTTGGCCAGTTCGGCCTTAAATTCAGGGCTGAAATAATCGATGTTGGTAGCGTTGGCGATATGGCCCTCGGCAACTTCCTTGGGGGTACGTACATCGAGCAAAATAGCATTCTCCTTACTTTTTATCAATTTTTCAAAATCTTCCGCAGCTACATTTTTTGCTATAACAGTTTGTTGTACTTCTGTAGTTGCCGATTGGGGTTGCGAATTAGAACGGGTGCATGCATATAAAACAGGTAAGGATAACACCAGGGTCAGAACAATCAATTTTTTCATTTGTGCACTATTTACGGTTGAAACAAAAACACCTACTTTACAATAGTTGTTCAGAGAACCACAAAATTATGATTATTTTTAGATGGATAATGTACCGCAGGTCACAAATCTTTATTTTGCCGGTTGTAACAGAGATCACAAACAGCCTGCTTACCTTTGCCTAGTTTTGTCGGCTTTACGCATTTAACAGTTGCCGCTTGAAAAAGTATTTGCCTATTCTCACCTGGCTGCCCGGCTATAAGAAGGCCTGGCTGAGTAAAGATTTAACGGCCGGCCTTACCGTTGGGGTAATGCTTATCCCGCAGGGCATGGCCTACGCCATGATTGCCGGCCTGCCCCCGGTGTACGGGCTGTATGCCGCCATGGTACCGCAGCTTGTTTACGCCATTTTTGGCACCTCCCGGCAACTGGCGGTTGGCCCGGTGGCCATGGACTCCCTGCTGGTAGCTGCAGCCCTCACTACCATAGCCCAGGTGGGCAGCGACTACTATATTGCCCTGGCCTTGTTACTGGCCTTTATGATGGGCCTGGTACAGTTGCTCCTCGGCCTGATGCGCATGGGCTTCCTGGTAAATTTTTTATCCAAACCGGTCATCAGCGGGTTTACTTCAGCGGCCGCCCTGATTATCGGCCTCAACCAGTTAAAACATTTGCTGGGCGTTGACATTGCCCGCAACAACAATATTTTTATTATCCTTTACGAGGCCGTACAGCAACTACCGGCCCTTAATTTTATCCCCCTGATTATTGGCCTGGCGGGTATTATCATCCTTAAATACATCAAAAAACTACATAAGGCGGTACCCGGGGCGCTGGTGGCCGTGGTGCTGGGCATCCTGGCAGTACAATTCCTCCACCTTGATGCAGCCGGGGTACCGATTGTCGGGGTGGTACCCCGGGGCCTCCCCGCGTTTGCCGTGCCGCAGGTTAACAGCCCCCACCTGCAGGAACTAATTCCGGCCGCCCTCACCCTGGCCTTAATTGCTTTTATGGAAGCCGTATCGGTGGCCAAAGCCATTCAGGCCAAACATAAGGATGAATATACCCTTGACGCCAACCAGGAATTGATCGGCCTGGGGCTGGGCAATGTGGCAGGCTCGTTCTTCGGCAGCTTTCCTACCACCGGGGGGTTCAGCCGTTCGGCAGTAAACGAGCAAGCCGGGGCCAAAACCAACATGGCCGGCCTTATCAGTGCCGCCCTGGTAGCCTTAACCCTGCTGTTTCTTACCCCCTTATTCTATTACCTGCCTAAATCAATCCTGGCAGCTATTATTATGGTGGCGGTGTTTGGCCTGATTGACCTGCAGTACCCCCGGTTTCTCTGGCAAACCCGTAAAGAAGACTTTCTCATGCTGCTGACTGCCTTTGCCGTGACCCTGGGCGTGGGCATCAAAGAAGGCATTGGTATCAGCGTGGCCATGTCGCTGGTGGCCATGATTTACCGTACCACCAAACCGCATTATGCCGTTTTAGGCCGCTTCCCCGACAGCCGCGTGTACCGCAATATTGAGCGCTATGCTAACCTGATTGTCCGCGATGATGTCCTCATCATCCGGTACGATGCCAACCTTTATTTTGCCAACACCAATCATTTTATCGATTCGGTTAAAAAAGAGGCTGCCAAAAAAGGGGCTGCGCTGCGCCTGGTTATTTTACAGGCCAACAGCATCGCCCACATCGATTCCACCGCCTACCTGGCCCTCACCGACCTGATTAACGAACTGGCGCAACAAAACATCGTTTTTTACTTCAGCAACTTAATCGGCCCTACCCGCGATTTCCTGTACCGGTCAGGTATCGACCAGGTTGGCGAAGCCGATAAAAGTTTTGTTGATATAGAAACGGCCATCAACCACTTCGATCAGCATCATGCACAGGAAAAACCACTTATGTAACAAATATCACTGACAGCGGTAAAAGATAGCCCTATCATTGTGGTTAAACTAATTTAAAAATCTGTATAATTCAATAAATATTCATCATGAAAGTAGAACAACTCTATACCGGATGTCTTGCTGAGGCAGCATATTACATTGAGTCGAATGGCGAAGCCGCCATTATTGACCCCCTGCGGGAGACTACCCCCTATATCTTAAAAGCCACTGAGAATGGCGCCAAAATTAAATACGTATTCCTCACCCACTTCCATGCCGATTTTGTTTCGGGGCATGTAGACCTGGCGAAAAAAACCGGGGCCACCATTGTTTTTGGCCCTACGGCCAAAGCGGAATTTGATTTCCACGAAGGTACCGACAACGAGGAATTTAAAATCGGTGACATTACCCTGAAATTATTGCATACCCCCGGCCACACCATGGAATCATCTTCTTATGTGCTGATTGACGAAGAGGGCAAGCAACATTGTGTCTTTACCGGAGACGCTTTATTTATCGGTGATGTTGGCCGCCCTGACCTCGCTGTTAAGTCGGATCTTACCCAGCAGGACCTGGCCGGGCATTTATACGATTCCTTGCGCAATAAATTGATGAAGTTGCCGGACGATATCATCATCTACCCTAACCACGGGGCCGGTTCTGCCTGTGGCAAGAACATGAGCGAAGAAACATGGGACACCCTTGGTCATCAGAAAGAAGTGAATTACGCCCTGCGGGCCGACATGACCAAAGAAGAATTTATTGAAGAAGTATTGACCGGTTTGGTGAAACCTCCGCAGTATTTCCCTAAAAATGCCATGATGAACAAGGGCATTAACACCAGCTATGCCGATATTATTGCTACCGGGGTAGTAGCCCACGAACCGGAAGCGTTTGAAGCCCTGGCAAGGGAAAAAGGTGCCGTTATCCTGGATACCCGGCATGAGCAAGTTTTTAAAGACGGTTTCATCCCCGGCAGCTATAACTTTAATATCGATGATAATTTTGCCCCCTGGGTAGGCACGCTGATTGAAAATATCGACACCCCTATATTATTCGTAGCCGATGAAGGCCGCGAAGAAGAGGTGGTTACCCGCCTGGCCCGTGTTGGCTATGACAATACCATCGGCTACCTGAAAGGCGGCATTGAGGCCTGGAGGGAATCAGGGCGCCCGGTTGATTCTATCGTATCCATTTCGCCCGAAGAACTGAAAATGAAGATGATCGGTAAAGTGAATATTGTGGATGTACGCAAAGCTTCGGAATTCTACGCTGAGCGCCTCGATACCGACATGGTGGTAAACCGCCCGCTCGACTTCATCCATGAAAACCTGGCAGAGTATGATAAAGACCAGGAGTATTACCTGCATTGTGTTGGCGGCTACCGCTCTATGATTGCGGCTTCCATACTCAAAGCCAATGGTATTGATAAGGTAATTGACATTAATGGCGGTTTTAATGCCATGAAAGAAAAAGGTCTGCAAATGACTGAATATGTGTGTCCTACAACTATGTTGTAGCCATTTTTTTAACACCGATTTTTTTGCCATTCCGTGGCCTGTGCTGCGGAATGGTATTTTTTTAATTTACCCGCAAATGAGTAGCAGCAAACCAACTAGCATGCCGCAAAAGAAACCAGCCAATATTCTGCGTTTCCTTATTTTCAGTTTAACCCTGGGGTTAGCCCCTTTTTACCCCGAGCCCCATATTATCGGCAAAGTGCGCTGGCTCCTGGGCGGGGCGGCAGGCATGCAGCCAATGGACTGGTTCGACCTGGTCCTCCACGGCACCCCCTGGGTACTCCTGGCCGGGGCCCTCATTTGGGAGGCAAAAAAGAAGTTTACCTGACCGGCCGCACAGGTTTTTATTATACCTGCTTATACGGTATTTTTGCCCGGTACAAAGAATAAGATTATGCTGTTCTCACATAACCGGGTTGTCAATAACAGGATAGGCGCAATACTTCTCTTGCTGATGGCCATGCGTTTGCTGCCATTTGGCTATCTGCACTACCACAGCGGCACATCCCCCGAACTGCAAAATAAATTATTTCCCCGGGCCCTTCACCCGGATGGGGCCCATACAATAGCCAATAATACCGCTTGCGCTTTTGAGCAATACCTCAACCTGATTAACCAGGCCTTTTTTCTCACCCCGGCCCAACCCACTTTGCCGGTATTGGCCTATCCTGATAACCCAATACCGGCACCAGTAAACCCCGCTGACCCACCCGCTGTTAATATCTTAAACAAAGGCTCCCCGGTATAACCTGTTCCCCGGTATTACCTGTAGTTTTTTTTGTATTTAAGATATAACACCATGAAACCCCTTTGCATACTATTTGCCAGTATCCTCGCCAGCCCGGCTATGGCCCAATTCACCGTATCCGGTACCCTTAAAGACAGTGAAACCGGAGAGCCCCTCATCGGGGCTACGATTTACTTTCCCGATCTGCATAAAGGCACTACCTGTGATATCAACGGCAGGTTCAGTATCAGCCAGGTTCCCAAAGGCAGTTTCAATGCAGCGTTTGGTTTTATAGGCTACACAACAAAAGTCCTGCACCTGCATATAGCGGCCGATACGGTAATCCACATAGCCCTGGCGCCCGATCTGAAAGAAATGCGCGAAGTCATTGTTACCGGCCTGTCGCAGGCAACAGAATTAAAGCACAGCCCGATGCCCGCCATGTTAACCAACCGGCAACATTTGTTTCGTGTACCGGGCACCAACCTTATCGATGCCCTCAGCAGCCAACCGGGTATTACGCAAATGACCACCGGGCCGGCCATTGCCAAACCGGTTATTCGTGGCCTGGGGGCCAACCGGGTGCTCACATTATATAACGGGCTTCGCCAAGAAGGCCAGCAATGGGGAGATGAACACGGCATTGAAGTAGATGAATTTTCTATTGACAAAGTAGAGATTATAAAAGGGCCGGGGAGTATCGCCTACGGTTCCGATGCTATGGCCGGAGTTATCAACTTCTTAACCCCACATGCCACAGAAGAAGGGACTGTTTCCGGCAGTATCGATGCCGGTTTTCAAACCAATAATAACCAATACCACCTGTCGGGGGCCACTGCCGGCAATATAAAGGGGATTAACTGGCGGCTTAGGGTTACCGGCAAACAAGCGGGTAATTACCAGAACCGCTACGATGGCAAGGTTTATAATTCCGGGTTCAACGAACTGGACTGGAGCGCCCAGGTGGGGCTCAACAAACAATGGGGCTTTAGCCACGTATATGCCAGTAAGTTTAACCAGCAGCTGGGCCTGGTTGAAGGCCAAAGAGATGCCAACGGCAATTTCGTAAAACCAATAATCGGTACTGACGGCCTGCCCACAACCGCAACCGTTTTGCCGTCTGACCTCAAAGGATATACGATTGGCATTCCTTACCAGCGTGTACGGCATTTCAGGCTTGGCTCCTCCAATACCCTCTTTTTTGATAAATCGAGCCTGATGATCAAAGCCGACTACCAACTCAGCCAGCGCGAGGAGTTTGGGGATATCGTTAACCCGGAAAAGCAAGAGCTATACTTTAAACTGAACACCTTCAATTACAATATAAAATATTTTTTCCCGGAAGTTAACCATTGGCAAACTTCTACAGGGGTTAACGGTATGCACCAAAAAAATGCCAACCTGGGCGCAGAAGCCCTAATCCCTGATTATACCTTATTTGACTTTGGCGTTTATCTGCTCACACAAAAAAACTTTGCCAACGTTATGCTCAGCGGGGGGATAAGGTTTGACAACAGAATAATCAACGCCTACCCGTTGATTATCAACAACAACGGCCTGCCGCAAACAAAATTTGCCGCCTTTACCAAAAACTTTTTCAACCTTAGCGCCAGTGCCGGCATCAGCTACCGGCCGGCCAAAGCATGGAACCTGAAACTGAACATCGCCCGGGGGTTCAGGGCCCCTACCCTGGCCGAGCTAAGTTCCAACGGGGTTCACGAAGGCTCTTTCCGGTATGAATACGGCAACCTCAACCTGCAACCGGAAACAAGCCTGCAGGGCGATTTGGGCATAGACCTGGAAACGAAACACACCACACTGCAGATAGCCGCTTTCTACAACCACATCAACAATTATACCTATCTGCATAAACTACAAAACGCCCAGGGTGCCGACAGCATCCCTGACCCGGAAAGTGGTGCTATCGCCTACCAATATGTACAAAACACAGCTAACCTCTTTGGTGGTGAAGCAGGTCTCGATATCCATCCGCACCCATTCCACTGGTTACATTTTGAGAACAGTTTTTCTTTCGTTATGGCCCGGCAAACGAACCAGCCTGACAGCATGAAGTACTTGCCTTTCATTCCGGCACCAAAATTCAAATCGGAGCTACGGGTGAATTTTGCCCTCAGCCATCAGGTATTTACCGCCAATTATATAAAGGTTGAATGGGAATACTATTTTGCCCAAAACAGGATTTTTGCTGCATATAACACAGAAACGGTAACCCCGGCCTACGGCTTGTTTGGCGCTGCCCTGGGCACAACCCTCCGCAACGCAAAAGGCGGTACTATCCTGCAAGTAGCCCTCTTGGCCAGCAACCTGCTTAACACCGGCTATCAAAGCCATTTAAACCGTTTAAAATATGCCCCGGGTAACCCGCTTACCGGCAGGGCCGGGGTTTTTAACATGGGAAGGAATATCAGTTTCAAGATAACTGTGCCGCTTATGTTTAAAGAGGGCCGCCCTTCCGGTTGAAAGAGGTAACCCGGCAGATTCATAAGGGTTTTTCACCCACGGGACATCAGGGTTACCCCAAACAGGCCGGAAATTTCTTTGCTACGGAAACCGGATTATTGCTGCGGTTCTACTTACAGCAACTTTTTATAAACTATAAATCCCAATCCTCATTAATCGTCATAATAGCATGGTGGGCGGTAAGGTCATACTTCACCGGCACAATGGAAACAAAATTGTTGGCAATGGCCCATTCATCATTGTCCTCCCCCTTATCAAAGTTAACAAAATTACCGGCCATCCAGAAGTACCTGCGGCCATGGGGGTCGTAGCGCACATCAAATTCCTCCTGCCATTTGGCATTGGCCTGACGGCAAACCTTAATCCCTTTCAGGGGCTCGTTTTGCCGGGGCGGAAAGTTTACATTCAGCGCCACCCCTTTGGGCATTCCTTTCGCCAGGGCCTGCCGGGCAATATTTTCCACATAGTCGAGGGTATGGGAGAAGTCAGCATCAGCCGCATAATCGCATAACGAAAATCCGATGGCCGGCATCCCCTCCAGCGAGGCCTCAAGGGCAGCCGACATAGTGCCGGAATACAACACACTGATGGAGGTATTGCTGCCATGGTTAATACCGCTTACCACCAGGTCGGGCCTGCGGTCTTTGAGCACAAAGTGTTTGGCAATCTTTACACAATCGGCCGGAGTGCCTGAGCACTCGTAGGCATCGGCCTGCGGCAGAATGTCCACTTCCTGCAGGCGCAAGGTGTTGCCAATGGTTATGGCATGCCCCATACCCGACTGCGGGCCATCGGGGGCTACGACCACCACATCGCCTATTTTGGTCATTACCTCCACCAGATGACGGATGCCGGCTGCGGCAATACCGTCATCATTCGACACCAATATCAGTGGTTTTTTGCCCATATCTGCTAAAAAAGTGCGTTATAAAAAGCAATGATACGCACCAGGTCATTACGTTCATCGGCCCGTAACCGGTTGGCCTTCATATACTCGGCTACCTGGTTATACCGTTTCGACAGGGCCTCCAGCAGGTCTTTCTTCTTCATCGTGTACCGGGTGATATTGCCTTCATGGTCAAGAAAGAAGTAATCATAAACCAGTACATCCTGGGTATAGGTACCATAAGAAAACGGGTCCTGGATATTCCGGGTAACCACGGCCTCACGGCTAAGCAAAGTAACCCTGCCCTCCACCAGCACTTCAAAGATCACCGGGATTTTATAACTGCTTAACAGCCCGTAAGGCAGCACATAAAACTCCCGGTACGATTCGGTGGTTACATCAAAAATTTCAAAATAAAAGATACTTTTGGCACTATAGGCATAAAGCTTCTCCCCCACCTGCATTTGCACCAGGTTTTGGCTTAAATCGTATTTCAATTTACCCTCAATTGTATCCTCCGAAGCCAGCACCAGCTTGCCGTCATGCCAGATCTCTGAAGGAAACCGCTGGGCTATGGCAGCCATGTGCCACAGCAAGGCAAAACATAAAATAGCGGTAGGTCTCATCCTTTTTTCAGAATATCATGGCCCATTTTATCGCGCTTGGTCAGCAGGTAGTCCATATTGTGCTTATTCGGTGTTATTTCAATCGGTACGGTATCCACAATTTCCAGGCCATACCCCATCAGGCCGGCCCTTTTTTTGGGGTTATTGGAGATGAGTTTTATCTTACGCACGCCCAGGCTTCGTAAAATCTGTGCCCCCACGCCATAGTCGCGGTGGTCCATTTTAAAGCCAAGTTCCAGGTTAGCCTCTACCGTGTCCCGGCCTTCTTCCTGCAGTTTATACGCGTGCAACTTGTTCAGCAAACCAATCCCGCGGCCTTCCTGGTTCATGTACACTACCACCCCTTTGCCGGCTTCATTCACCATCCGCAGGGCTTCATGCAGTTGCGGGCCACAGTCACAGCGGCAGGAGCCAAAGATGTCGCCTGTGGCACAGGAAGAATGTACCCGTACCAGTACCGGTTCGTCCTTCTCCCAACTGCCTTTGGTCAGCGCCAGGTGTACTTCCCCGGTGGTTTTTTGCTCAAAAGCGGTGAGGTCAAAATCACCAAACTCAGTGGGCATTTTTACGGTTACCTCACGGTTTATCAACGAATCGCGCTGGATGCGGTACTCAATCAGGTCTTTGATTGAAACCAGCTTCAGGTTAAAGCGCTCTTTCACTTTTATTAAATCGGGCAGCCGGGCCATGGAGCCGTCTTCATTCATAATCTCCACCAGCACCCCGGCCGGTTGCAGCCCTGCCAGCCGGGCCAGGTCAATGGCCGCCTCGGTATGGCCGGTACGCCTCAGCACCCCACCGGTTTTGGCTTTTAAAGGGAAAATATGGCCGGGTTTACCCAAATCCTCCGGCTTCGTTGCCGGGTCAACCAGGGCCCGTATGGTTTTGGCACGGTCGCTGGCCGAGATGCCGGTAGTACAACCGTGGCCAATCAGATCTACCGACACCGTAAACGGGGTTTCATGCAGGGCGGTATTTTTGCCCACCATCAGTTCCAGTTCCAGTTCATCGCAACGGCCCTCAATCAACGGGGCACAAATCAGCCCACGGCCATGGGTAGCCATAAAATTGATGATCTGCGGGGTTACTTTCTCGGCAGCACAAATAAAATCACCTTCATTCTCCCTGTCTTCATCATCCACCACGATAATCACCGCACCTTCTTTTATTGCCTCAATCGCCTCTTCGATGGTATCCAGCTTTATTTGCGCCATATTCTCTTTTATTTTGTGCAAAAGTAATAATACGCTGAAAGAAAACCTTTTTTATCGGCAATTGCTTCTGCAAGCTTGTTATTTCAGGATTACATTGCCGAGGTGGGCGGCAATTTCCTTTTCGGCCTGCTTTAACGCACGGTGCACCATCTGCAGTTCGGCCTGCTCAGCCGTGTCTGCGGCCGCTTTTATTTTCTCTAAGTTATCGGCCAGCAGTTTACGTACCACCCGTTGTTTAAGGCGCATAATATTGCTATAAACTACCTTCTGCAGCCGGTAGCTGTCTGACTCAACCGGAATGGCTATTTTATACTTGTCTAACCAGTTGTTGCTGATCTGATGGCGGGTGTGCACAATATCGATTACCGCCTTGCGCACTTCCGGGCTGCCATGGTCGATAAAGTACTGGGCATCGGCCACTTTGCCGCTACCCAGCAGGGTTTTATACTCCCTGAGGATCTCGGCATGCACCGGATTGGTAAACACCACATCATCCAGTTCGTGGAAGAGGAACTCATACAAAGGCTTCCCTTCTGCCAGCTTATCAAAACCATATTGCAACAACAGGCGGATGCTCTCCCGCTCCTGAAAAGCGATCAGGTTATTGATGTCGAAGGTACCGGTAATTTCTTCCTCGGCAGGGGCTACAGTTGCGGGCAGGGGCGGCACCTCTGACGCGGCCGGTGGTGTTTGCCTGGCTTTAAGCAACACCTTGTTCATCTCACCCACCAGCACCCGTTCTTCCATCTCCAGGATTTCACTGGCTTCCTTCACATACACCAGCCGCTTCACATGGTCGGGTATCTGGGCAATGCTGGCCACTACATCCTTAATGGCAGCGGCCTTTTTCAAGGGGTCTTTACCTACCTGTTCTTTTACCAGGTCGAGCCTGAAATGAATAAAATCACGGGCATTGTCCGTTAGAAACACCTTAAATTCATTGGCGCCCACCGCCCGGGCATAGCTATCGGGGTCATGGCCTTCGGGGAATAACACCACTTTTACATCCAGGCCATTGGCCAGGATGATGTCAATCCCCCGCAACGAAGCCTGCAAACCGGCTACATCGCCATCGTAAAGTACGGTAAGTTGCTTGCTGAAGCGGCCTACCAATTGCACCTGCCCGGTGGTGAGCGAAGTACCCGAAGAAGCCACTACATTTTCGATGCCGATCTGGTGCAGGCGGGTAACATCGGTATAGCCCTCTACCAGATAGCAGTTTTCCTGCTGCCGGATGGCCTGTTTGGCCTGATACAGGCCGTAAAGCACCTGGCTTTTCTGATACACCGGGGTTTCCGGGGAATTAATGTACTTGGGCTTGTCGTCTTTTTTCAGCGCCCGGGCGCCAAAAGCCACTACCCGGCCGCTGACATTATGGATAGGGAAGATTACCCGCCCGCGGAAACGGTCGTAGTGGCGCTCATCTTTGGGGATCACCAGGCCGGCTTTTTCCAGGATTTCCACCGTATGACCTGCCGCCTGGGCGGCTTTCAGTAAGCCATCCCATTGATCCTGCGCATAGCCCAGGGCAAATTTATCGGCTATCTCATCCGCCACTTCCCGCTCCTTAAAATAGCTCTGGCCGATATTCTTGCCTTCGGCAGTTGTTAACAGGTTCTGGCGGAAATAATCTTTGGCAAAGTTGAGGGCAATATACAGGCTTTCCCGCTCACTCTGCGCCCGCAGTTCACCCTCGCTCAGTTCTTCCTCTTTGATTTCTATGCCGTATTTTTTGGCCAGGTAGCGCAAGGCCTCAAGGTAATTCAACTTCTCAATCTCCATTACAAAATCAATGGCATCGCCACCACGGCCACAACCGAAGCATTTGTAAAAACCTTTGGCCGGGGAAACCGAAAACGAGGGGGTCTTCTCGTTATGGAAGGGGCAGCAGGCCCATAAATTTTGCCCTTTGCGCTTCAGGGACACAAAATCAGCCACCACTTCCTCTATATCGAGGCGGTTTTTAATGTCGGCTATGGTACTCTCGGGAATCAAGCTGCTATGGGTTCCGGGCAGATAAATGTAACCTCAAAATTCGGATATTAGCGGCTAATTAGCGGGGTATCCGCTAAAAAAATTATGCCTGCATCGCTTTCGTGCAGCTTCAGCGGAGTAAAGCCGGCAAGGCAGGGTTAAGAAAGATAGAACCGCCAAGGGCGCTAAGGGTTACGCCAAGTACGCTAAGCCTTTTGCGCTCTTTGCGCCATCTTGGCGTTCTTTGCGCCTGCCTGTCTCGCTTCCGCGTAGCTTCAGCGGAGCAAAGCCGGCTAGGCAGGGTTTCATAGCGTTTAAAGCAACAAGACAGGGTAAAGAGAATAGAACCGCTGAGTTCGCTAAGGTTTACGCTAAGCTCGCTAAGCCTTTTATTGCGCCCTTTGCAGTTTCTTGGCGTTCTTTGCGGTTAAGAGAATAGAACCGCCAAGGGCGCTGAGGTTTACGCTAAGCTCGCTAAGCCTTTTGCGCTCTTTGCGCCATCTTTGCGTTCTCTGCGCCTGCCTGTCTCGCTTCCGCGTAGCTTCAGCGGAGCAAAGCCGGCTAGGCAGGGTTTCATAGCGTTTAAAGCAACAAGACAGGGTTAAGAGAATAGAACCGCCAAGGGCGCTAAGGGTTTACGCTAAGTGCGCTAAGTGTTTTTCGCTCTTTACATTAATAGGGTTGTTGCCCGACAAGGCAAATAGTAAACCCCGGCAGTTTTGTACCCCAAAATACACAGAAAGTCCGGCAAATCCATTTCTTTTGTATAATTAACACCAATATACAGAACAACCGTACTACTATGGATATCAGCAAAGAAAAAGTACTCGAGGCCCTGAAAAATGTACTGGACCCCGATTTAGGCAAAGACCTTGTAAGCCTTAACATGATCAAAGATGTTGTGGTGAAAGGCAACAAAATCAGTTTTGAAATTGAGCTGACTACCCCGGCCTGCCCACTGAAGGAGGTCATGCGCAAGGATTGCGAAAAAGCCCTGACCGAAATGTTTGGCGAAGGCTTTGAACTCAGCATCACCTTTGGTTCATCGGTAACTACCTCACGCCTTACCGGGGCACAACTAATGCCCGGGGTAAAGAACATTATTGCCATTGCCAGTGGTAAAGGCGGGGTAGGCAAGTCAACCGTAACCGCCAACCTGGCCGTAGCCCTGGCACAAACGGGCGCCAAAGTGGGCATTATCGATGCCGATATCTTCGGCCCTTCGGTTCCTACCATGTTTAACTGCGAAACGGAGAAGCCTACCGTGACTACGGTAGAAGGCAAGCAACTAATCAAACCCATTGAGCAATACGGGGTTAAGTTGTTGTCTATCGGTTTCCTGGCCCCCACCGAAGGCGCTATTGTCTGGCGCGGCCCCATGGCTACTTCCGCCCTTAAGCAGTTTATGTCGGATGCCGACTGGGGCGACCTTGACTATATGCTCATCGACCTGCCCCCCGGCACCAGCGACATCCACCTTACCCTGGTGCAAACCGTACCGGTTACCGGGGCGGTAATTGTTACTACCCCGCAAAAAGTAGCCCTGGCCGATGCCCGCAGGGGTTTCTCGATGTTTCAGCAGGGCGGTGTAGATGTACCTATCCTGGGTATTGTGGAAAATATGGCCTACTTTACCCCGGAAGAACTGCCCGATAACAAATATTATATCTTTGGTGAAGGGGGCGGCAAAGACCTGGCCAAAGAAAAGGAGGTGGCCTTATTGGGCGAGATTCCTTTGGTCCAAAGCATTCGCGAAAGTGGCGATAACGGTTATCCGGCTGCCCTGAAAGAAGGCGTGCTGGCCGAGGCCTTTAAATCACTGGCCGAAAATGTGGCCAGCCAGGTGGCCATACGCAATGCAACCAAAGAAAAAACGAAAATCGTGGAGATTAAAGACGGGGCCGGTTGCAGTGTCTAAGCCAACCGCTTGGCTTTTAAAGTTACATTAACCGGTTAAACCGTATCAATTTACGGTCAACTACCGTTTAATAGGGAAACCTGAAAGCACTTGATGAAGAAAGTTGTGCCTTTTGTACTGCTCATGGCCGTGGTGTTTACCGCCAGGGCCCAGCGTACCTGTGGCACCACCGATCTGGAACTGCTCAACAGTACCCCCGCCAAAGTACAGCAAAAACATCAGGCCTTTGAGGAATGGTTGTTGCAAAAAAAAGCCACTATGGCCAACAACAGTGCTTTGCAACATGTAGGCGGCACCACCATTTACACTATTCCGGTAGTGGTGCATATTATCCATACCGGAGAGCCTTACGGGGTGGGCTATAATATCCCTGACGAACAAATTGCCGCCCAGATTGCTGCCCTGAACCGTGATTTCCGCCATCTGAATGGCGACAGCGTTAATACCCCGGCCGAATTCCAACCCTTTATGGCCGATATTGGCTTTGAGTTTGTCCTTGCCAGGCGCGACCCGGCCGGCCTGCCCACCACCGGCATTACCCGCACCGATGGCAACCGCACCGACTGGACCATGGCCGACAACAGTAACCTCAAATCGCTCAGCTACTGGTCATCAACAAATTATTTTAATATCTGGGTGGCACCCCTGGGCAATGGCCTGCTTGGCTGGGCGGAGTTTCCTACTTCTACCCTCCTTGCCGGGGTAAATGATGTAGCCGACAACGACCCGTTAACTGATGGTGTGGTAATTACGACCAGGGCATTTGGCGATGCTGACTTATATCCGCAGGGCGATTACCTGCCCAAATTCAACCTGGGCCGTACTACCACCCATGAAGTCGGGCATTTTTTCGGCCTGCGCCATGTCTGGGGTGATGGCGGTTGCGATGTGGATGACTTTGTAGCCGACACCCCCAAGACCAAAGACCCCTATTATAATTGTCCTCCTGTGGGCAGCTTCGTCAACTCCTGTAATGCCGAGAACTCCATGTTTATGAATTATATGGAATATGTTGATGATGATTGCATGAATATGTTCAGCCTGGGACAAAAAGACCGCATGGTCATTGTTATCAACAATAGCCCGCGCAGGCTTAGCCTGCTCACCTCGCCCGGTCTGGATTTACCGCCATCGCTCGACCTGGCCGTAACGGCCATCCCCAGCCCGGCAGAAGGTACCTGCACCAACCAGCTTAGCCCTACGGTAACCCTCATGAATACCGGTACTACGCTAATCACCGAGGCCGAAATTGCCTTGCTGCTCAACAATACCGAAGCTGCCCGGCAGTTGTTTGCGCTTAACCTTAACCCGTACCAGGACACTACCCTGGCGCTACCGCAATTTAACCTGACCCAATTCGGCAACTCCTATATTTCAGCCGTCATCTATACCGTAAATGGCACCCAGGATAGCCTGGCCGGAAATAATAACTTTACCAAGCAGGTGTTTTTCGGTGAGGTGGTAACCGCCCTGAACGAAGACTTTACCAGTTGGCCGGGGTCCTGGTCGGTACGTTCCGATGCCCCGGTAACCAAGTGGAATTTTTCGCAAGCCCCTAACCTGCAAATTACCAACACGGCAGCCGTACTCAATTATTATCAGCAGTATTCGGCCTTCCCCGATCACCTGATTACCCCCTCCATCGACCTCTCGGCCTTTACCGCACCCTATTTGCTGTTTGATTATGCCTATGGCGAGTTGCAGGGCTATGCAGACGAGCTGGCGGTAGTGGTTTCTACCGATTGCGGGGTTAATTTTACCGATACCCTCTTCTTTAAGTCCGGCAGCAACCTGGCCACCACCCAGGTGCCGGCCCGGTTTACCCCCTCCGGCCCGGTTGACTGGCAAACGGTCGTTCTCGATTTATCGAACTACCTTTCCCAGCCCATCCAACTCGGTTTTATTGGCCGGTCTGACGGAGGCAACAATATTTACTTAGATAATTTTGTGGTAGTTGACCAGGGCTATAAAGATATCAGCCTCAAAGGCATGCTCAACGAGGCAGGCGCCCTGAGCAGCAACACCATTGGCTTGCTTGTAGGGAATAGCGGTACTACCCTAATCAACACCCTTGAAATAGCTGTAAGCAGGGAAGGCGAACCTATGTTTACCGAAGGGTTTTATGACCTTGGCCTTGCCCCCGGCAGCCGGCAAACGGTTTACCTGCCCAATGTCTTTCAGCCGGGCAGCCAGCAAGTTTCGTTCACCGTCAACTTTATTGATGGCAAAGCGGACAACAATTCCCTGACCACAACCCTTAACCTCCTTGAGGCGGCAGAGCCTATCCCCTTCCGTGAGCAGTTTACCACGGCCACCTGGAACGATGCCGGCCGCTGGACGATAACTTCACCGGTGAACACGATTACCTGGCAAACCGATACCGGGGGCGGTTTTATTTATTACCGGGCATTCCCCCAGGGGAATACCGGCTTGCATAACTGGTTGGTATTACCTCCGCTTGATTTCAGCCGGGCAAAAGAAGCAGCTATGCAATTCAAGCTGGCCTATGCCGAAAACGACCTGAACAATGAAGTTTTACGCATTTGGGTATCAACCAATAATGGCCTGAGTTTCGACTATCTGCTGAAATCGTTGACCAGTGTGGACATGGGCACGGCAATTGCCAACGTTGAGTGGCTGCCAGGCAGCAATTCCGACTGGCAGGACCTGCTCATCGACCTGGGCGAATTTACCGGAGAGGAGAGTGTTTTGGTAGCTTTTGAAGCTATTGATGGCGATGGCAATAATATTTATATAGATGATATTGAATTTTTTGTAGCCGATGGCCCGGCCCCCATCCTTATTGAGATGGACGAACTGGCGGTGTACCCCAATCCCATCACCGATGCCAGCACCAACATCACATTTAACCTGCGTGAAAAGCAGGATATCCGGGTGCGGGTGCTGGATATGCGCGGCCAGGTAGTCAGCGATCAGGTCTTTACCAACGTGCTCAACCAAACGTATCCGGTTGAGTTAAATGTTAACCGTAGCGGCCTCTACATCCTGCAAGCTATTGGCCCGGAATTTACCGGTGTCAGCCGGATTATGGTCACCACGCAATAGCCCCGCCAGGCCACATTTATGATCAACTTATTTTAACTACCGGATTGCTGGGCAGGGCAGACAATAATTTTTACTTTTGGAAAAACTACATTTATGGCAAAAAAGCAGGTAGGCATTTTATACGGAGGCAGGTCAGTAGAACATGACATCTCATTACGGTCGGCAAAAAACATCCTGCAAAACATCGACCGGGAACAGTTTACCGTGCACCTGCTGGCCATTGATAAAGACGGCTGCTGGTATTCAGGTGCCGATCTTGACCAACCCATGCACTCAGGCACGCCCCTGTTGCTCAAGCTGGATGCCCGGAAACCGTATTTCGCTGCCGGGGACCAACAAATAAGGCCGGATGTGATTTTCCCGGTACTGCATGGCACCGATGGTGAAGACGGCTCGGTGCAGGGCCTGCTGCAAACGATGAACATAGCCTATGTGGGCTCAGGCGTATTGGGTTCGGCAGCCGCCATGGACAAGCTACTCACCAAACGGGTGTTACGTTCAGCCGGCCTGCCGGTTGCCGCCTTTGCTGCCTGCACCTACAACCAACAAAAGCAGCTCAGCTTCCGGCAACTGGCGGCAGACCTTGGCCTGCCCTTTGTTATCAAACCGGTAAGCCTGGGCTCTTCGGTCGGGGTGTCCGTCATCCACCGCGAAGAAGAATTTGCCGGGGCGGTAAAAGAAGCTTTCAACTATGACCAGACCGTGCTTTTTGAGGAGCATATTGACGGCCGGGAGGTAGAATGTGCCCTCCTTGGCAATGATAAGCCGGTGGTTTCGGTAGCCGGAGAGATAATCCTGGCCAAAAAATATGAATTTTATTCTTTTACGGCCAAATACGAAGACCCGGACTCCGCAACCCTTACTATTCCGGCCGATATGCCGGAAGCTATCCATGAAAAAGTAAAAGAACTTTCGTTGCAAGCCTATACTCTGCTCAATTGCCAGGACCTGGCCCGTGTTGACCTGTTTGTGAAAGCGAATGGCGAGGTTCTTATCAATGAGATAAATACCATCCCCGGTTTTACCAATATTAGCATGTACCCGGCGTTAATCAGGCATGCGGGTATTGGTTATCAGGAATTGATTAGCCGGCTGCTGGAGATGGCCCTGGAACGGCACCGGCAAAGCAGGCGAATAACCACCGATTATACTACCCTCCTCTGATATTTTTGATATTTTAGCGCATGATCTTCGTATGGCCCGACAAGAAAGTAAACTATGCTTAAATTAAAGTTTAACAGTTGGCTTGATGTAGTGAAACACCTCGGTATTGCTACCGGACTGGGCACCATAATCACCCTGACCTTTTTTTATGTCTATCTGCCCATCATAACCAACCACGGAGAATCGGTTACGGTGCCCGACTTACAGGGTATTTCCATCAAGGCACTGCAGGAGTTCCTGGTAGAACGCGACCTCCGCTACGAGGTGGTGGACTCCGTATATTCGGCCGACCTGCCCCCCCTCACAGTTACCCGCCAGTTCCCCAAACCGGGCAGCAAGGTTAAGGAAAACCGCAAGATATTCATTTCCCTCAACAGCGTTAACCCGCCTACCACCCTGATGCCCGACATCCGCGACAAGACCCTGAAAAATGCCGAACTCATCCTCCGCAGCTACGAACTGGTACCCGGCAAGGTTACCCTTAAACCCGACCCCTTTCGCAATGTGATTGAACAACTTTACCAGGGTGAACCCATTGAGCCCAATACCCCCCTGCCCAAAGGTTCGGTAATTGATATGGTACGCGGTGACGGCCATGGTATCCGGCTGTTTGAGATGCCCGATTTGCGTGGTTTACCGGTTGCCGAAGCTAATGTTATCATCCGGGGTAATAATTTGCAGCCCGGGCTCGTTTTTAATGAAGACTCCCTGACCTTTGACGATGCCGTGGTAGTTAAGCAAAGCCCACGGCAGGGCCTCACGGTAAGGGTTGGCCGCACGGTAGATATCTGGCTGGGTGACCCGGCAGAACTGGCGCCCTTAGACAGTTTATTGCAGCAGGAATAGTTTATGAAAAGAGTAGCGGTATATTTTTCTTTGGTGCTGATGGCCCCGGCCGCATGGGCACAATTACGGGAAATCCCTATCCAATACCGGCTGCCCCCTGCCCCATCTGCCAATAGCCGTTTGCAAGGGGTTACCCCTGTTACCCTACCCTTTTGGGATGATTTTTCCACCAGTACCGGCCGCTTAGATACCGCCTGGTGGCTGCCGGCCAGCCAGGCCCAGATTCTGGCCCGCCCGGGCAATGGCATTTTGCCGCCAACCCTGAATGTGGTCACCTTTGATGGCGTAGATGCCAATGGTAACCCCTACTCGCCCACCGATACCGATGGCCCCACCGACAGCCTGGTTTCCCGCCCCATTGACCTCACCCAGGTGCCGGTAAGTTTGCGTAATACCGTGTATTTAAGTTTCTTCTTTCAGGTAAAAGGCCAGGGCAACCAGCCGGAGCCGGAAGATTCGCTGTTGCTTTACTTTAAAAAATCAGATGGCCGCTGGCAAAAAATGTGGCCGCTTGCAGGCGATGTCATCCCCCAAGACCCAACGGTTTTTACCCAAAAACTAGTCCATGTACCCAACGATACCGCCTTTTTTCACGACCATTTTCAGTTTAAGTTTCAGGCCTTTGGCCGGCAAAACGGTTGGTATGATAACTGGAATATCGATTACGTCTATATGGATAAGCGAAGACATGCCAATGATAATTCTTTCCTCGACCGGGCCCTGGTTTATCCGCCCAAATCTATTTTGAATGGTTATACCGCAGTGCCTTTTAAAGAATTTGTCTGGAATAACGAACATGCAGCCTTCCTTACCAACTCAAGCACCTGGATCAAAAACCTGGAAAATGATGTGCAACCGGTAAAGTATTCGGCCATCATCACAGATACGCTGAATGATGTGGTGCTGGAAACCATTGCCAATGACCAGGAGCTTGTTTTATTTCCCAACGACATCAAAGAAGCCCTGAGCAATGTGCCCAACCCGGCCATTTTTGACTTAAATGCCGATTCTTTATTCCTGGAAATCAAGTATTTTGTCAATACCGGGGATAAAAACCTGGTGGATTCTATTTACAATGCCGGGGCCGACACGGCTTTCTATGCCAATATAAATTTACGGGTAAACGATACCGTCCGCTCGTATGTTACCCTCCATGATTATTTTGCCTATGATGACGGCTCGGCCGAGTACGGGGCCGGCATCAACCAGCGTGATGGCCGCATTGCCTACGAGTTTTTCAGCAACAGCAGCCTGTTCATCGACCGGGTGGATATCTACTTCCCCAACATCAGCCGTAACCAGGCAGGCAGCCCTATGGAAATATTCGTCTTGCAGGAGCTCAGAGACATTCAGAACCCCTACCTGGCATTGACCACGGGCTCCATTCAGCATACCGGCATCAACGAGTTTGTTTCCTATTATTTTTCCAGGTCAATCCAAGTGAAAGACACCTTCTACATTGGCTTTCGCAACCTGGCGGATGATGGGTTATGGACGGCTATCGGCCTGGATAAAAACACCGACAGCGGGGATAAAATTTATTACAGTGTGGACGGCACCTGGCAACAAAACACTGATATCCGTGGTAGCTTGATGATCAGGCCGCACTTTACCACCGGCTTTGTTACCGGCATTAACGAAGAACAAAGACAATTGGCCATCTATCCCAACCCCGCTACCGACAGGATTTTTATCGATGGCCGCTATGACCGGCTGACCGTGGTTGACATCACCGGCCGTCAGGTACCTTACCAACACACGGCTACTGGCCCGGCACAAACACAACTACGGTTTACCGGAGGCCGGCAAGGGCTTTTGCTGGTAATTATTGAGTATAATGGCCAGCGTGAAGTACATAAAGTAGTCTTGAACAATTAGATGCTGATAACCAGTGGCTGCGGGCTAAAACTTAAGATAAAGATAATCAGGGCCAGCCACCCCAAAACCTTGCGCCCGGGTGTCAGCGGCTCTTCTATGGCAACCGGGGGATGAAAGACCCCAAGGTAGCGGCCGATGATAAAAGCAAACAGCATCCAGCCACCATAGCCCTCAATGCCCGGGAAAGTCAGTAACAGAAATTCCTGCAAAGCAATGATCCCCAGGCTGATAATGAGCTTCTGCTGGTTGGAGTAGCCTGTTTTCCCCAGTAGATAAAAGAGGAAAAAAGCATAGGCCACCACTGCAATCAGGATATCCGGCATATCCTGGGTAAGGTCAAAAGGGTTGAATACACCAAACACCCCCGTACCCAGCCCGGAATACGTCAGCAGGGCAATGTAAGCCGCCATGGCCACCAGCCGGTGCTTCCGGCTGCCAATCAACCCATAAAGCACGTGGCCGCCATCAAGCTGGCCGATGGGCAACAAGTTAATGGCGGTAAACAACAAGGCCAGGAAGCCCGCCAGTAAGTAAGGGTTGTGGAATATCTCATTGGGGTTGGGAATCCTGTCCCGCTCTGTTTCCGGCACAATATAAGCCCTGGCAAAAGCATATATCAGGTTATCCCCCATGTGTACCCCGAGCTGATAGCCCGGCCCCAGGCGGATAGTGTCGGCCTCATAATAGCTGGCCGCCCGGGGGTTAATTTTTGCCAGGTCGGTTTTCAGGAAAAACGTGTCCACATCATAGACATATTCGGCATAGTTCTCGCCAAACAGCTCATATTCCGGATGGATAGTAAAGATGTCTTCTTTGGGGGGCAAATGGGTAAACCCATAAAAGATAACGCCCAGGGCCACTACAAAGCCGGCCAAGGGGCCCGCCAGGCCAATATCAAAGGTCTTGGTCAGGGAATTGACCCTTTCCCTGATACGGATAAAGGCCCCCATGGTACCAATGGAAAAGGAAGGCAAAAACCCCAGCCACAAGGGCATATAGTAAGGCAAGGTAACGTTTACCCTGTGGTACCGGGCAGTAAAATAATGACCAAATTCATGACAGGTGAGGATGGCCAAAAACGGTACCGAAAAGTGCATACCACCCCAAAACTCCGTCCAGCCCATCGGATGCGGGCCATAGATAAACGAGCCGCCATACATCCACTCGGCCCCGGCCAGGGTGGTAGAAATAAAGGTTACCACAAAAAGCAATAATTGTATAAGGTGGGTGCGTGTTTGCTTTTCCATTAAGAAAAAAGGTCAAATAAGTCGTTTTGATTGGTCAGGTGTACCGTTCTGAGCCCTACGGCCCGGGCGCTGACAATATTTTCGGCCAGGTCATCAATAAAAAGTGTACTGGCAGGCTGCAGGTTATTGGTGCGGATTACCCACTCATAAATTTCCTTGTCGGGTTTGCGCATACCAACTTCATGGGAATAATAAACCTTGTCGAAATAGTGATGCACCCCGTGCCCGCCCGTAACTTCCTGCACCTTAGTATGGAAAGCAGCCACATGAATGGCATTGGTGTTGCTCAGCACCATCGTCCGGTAGGTTGGGCGTAATCCGGCTACCAGCGCAAGCCTGGCCAATGGCAGGTCGCCCAGGATAGCGTTCCAGGCTTCATCAATCCGGGCATCCGTAAGGTTGGCCTGCAGGCTATGCCGTACCCGGTCACGAAACGCAGCGCTATCGAGTTCCCCTTTTTCGAAAGCTTCAGGCCAGGAAGCCTTAATAAAGGCCTCCATAACAGCAGCCTCCGGCAAACCGGCATAGCGGGCAAATAAGGCCAGTGACTTCTGTGGCTCGAGGTCGAGGATTACCCCGCCAAGATCAAAAATTATCGTGGAAATATGGGCTAATACTGATTTCAAAGGCCGCTTCTTTTGTGAAATAGAACGCAAATATGTAACATTGCACTCCCAAATTCAAGGTGTTGTAAAAGACATTTTACCGGGCCTATAGCTCAGCTGGTTAGAGCACTTGACTCATAATCAAGGGGTCCCTGGTTCGAGCCCAGGTGGGCCCACTAAGTGGGCACAAAAGCATCGCAGCTACTGCGGTGCTTTTTTTATGCAGCGAAGCAGAAGAAAACCTGCGCGGGAAGTCTATCCCGCTGACTGCAATACGGGAGGCGGGAAGCCCAGGTGGGCCCTAACTCTCTTTAACCCGAAAAATTCATATGAATTTTTCGCCCACAGGGCTGATGTAATTAACTGACAAACAATCGTTTGGCGGTTAATTTACATCATTATTCACGATTTTCGTGAATAATCCGGGTGAAAAACAAAGAGCAGACGGGGCCCGGTAAGCTTTTTACCTTTTAGGTAATTTTTGCTGGTAATAATAAGCCGGGATGAGGAGCAGCATAAGGATGGGGTTCACTACGATACGGTGAACAAAGGAAAGTAAGGGGGAGGACATTTCAGTAGGCCCTTCGAGAGTTAGTTTCACGTAAAAATAAACCGGCAGGACAACCACCAGACCTACTAATTGCAAAGCAAAGGCTAGTTTGATGAGGTTTTTGCTGCGAAACAGGGTCCATAGTAAGAGGATAACGGCCAGGTCATTAAAGAAATAGCGGAAAGTGCGGTTAAAGATAAACCGGGCGCTGTCCGCAGCAGCCGGCATCACCCACTGGGCATAGTCGTAACGCTGGAAGAGGTAGAGGGCTACCAGGGTGGCGATGGCCAGCAGGGCGAGCGGTATGTTGGGCGTGCGCTTGAAAATAGGTTTAGTTTTAATCTTTTAACCATCAAGAAGGCCGGGGTAACGTAATAGTGGTTTACTCTCCATACCTACCACAAAGAACGCTAAGGGCCTAGCGAACTTAGGGCTTCCTCTCTTAACCGCAAAAGGTCGCCAAATAACCGCCAAGAACGCAAATAACTTAGCGCACTTAGCGTAAGCCTTAGCGAACTTGGCGGTTCTATTCTCTTAACCGCAAAGGTCGCCAAGATGGCGCCAAGAACGCAATAAACTTAGCGAACATAGCGTAAGCCTTAGCGCACCT
>JALSJF010000258.1 GCA_026989505.1 Cyclobacteriaceae bacterium | reverse complement strand
CTCGGTATCGGTAGAGGAAACAAATTCGTGGCCTTTCGACCTTAACTCTTGCTTTAACTCAAGATAATTGTATATGCAGCCATTAAAAACCAATACCCAATTACCATCTTTCGACATCATAGGCTGATTGCCCCTGGGCGACAGGTCTATAATTGACAATCTTCTGTGGGCCAGGCCAATGCTATCCTTTACATAATAACCTTCGCCATCAGGACCCCGGTGGCGAATGGCCTGTGCCATGTCTTTGAGGTGCTGCTGGACAACCGGTTCACCAGATAAATTAAATACACCTGTTATGCCACACATATTTATTTAATAAATCTACCCGAAAAGCAAGCTTCTTCTTCATGAAAGTACTTGATTTGGAGATGATTATCCATAATCATAGTTTCAAATTCCTTCTTGGTGTACCTTTTGGCGTTGGAAGGTGAATACCAATCGAAATTAGTATATGTAGATGTTTCCCAACCTAGCTCTTCGTTCCAAAAACATTTAATAAAGTTCCAATATAAAAATCGTTGCATGTCATATTTTCCGCCTTTTATTTCTAATAGCGGTATATCGGGAACATCTATTTGTGTTTTTAATTCGGAAAACTGTTTTCCCAAGGCAGTCATTTGTTCAGAAAACTCCCATAATTCCTGATTGGAGTACTTTTTTGTCTTTTCCCGGAAGAAGCTATCCAGTAATTCTCTTGGAACAGCTTTTTTTCTATAAACGTAACAGGAAAATTCGCCTCCTTTTTTAAGAATTGAAGTTAAATGCGCAAATGTTTTGTCAGGTTTTTCAGTGTGCATTATTACCTGATCGCATAAAATATAGTCAGCTACATTTTTTTTCAATTTAGTATTCGCAATATCTCCACGAACAAAGTAAAGGTTTTTTTGTTCTTTAAATTTTTCGGCAGCTTGATAAACCGATTCAGAGAAATCAATACCAATCACCAGAGAATTGGGGCTCATTTCTGCGAGCCAGGAACTTTTTTCCCCCAAGCCGCAACCGGCATCAATTATAATTTCTTTAGAGGTTAAAAAAAATGATAACTCTTCGGCCGACTTAAACCCATATAGGCTTAAATGCCACTTCCTTTGTCTGGATATTGCTTTCTTGCGATCTTCTTTTGTAGAAGAACTACTAACCACCTGCCATTTTTCTGAAAAAGCTTTGTTCGTTTGTTCCTGATTCTGCGCATTTGATTTATCAGCTAAATGAATGAGGTTGTCAATTACCTTTACTTTTTCACTAAATAAATTTGCAATATCAATGGTTTCCATAGGCAGTAAATTCAGAGGGATGTTTGATAGCATGTTACAGGGTTATTACAATCTAGTTATTATTAATTCGGGCATAAACAGATGATAATTCATTTACTATTAATTTCTGTTGATCCATAGTTAACCCATAATACAAAGGCAGGGCCAGGGCGTGGTCAAAGCACCATTTACTGTTACTCATGGCGCCCGCCATTCTTACTAAAGGATGGTGTTTAAATGCTTTATGGGTATGCAGGGCATAGGTGCCAATTTGCACTTCAATGCCTTTGCCCCTCATTTCCGTCATAATGCTGTCGCGGTTGTCTATGAACACACAAAAAGACTGGTATGAGTGCCGGCCATTGTTAATTACCCGGGGAAGGGTTACCCCCCGGATGTTGGCGAGAAGCCGGAGATAATTGCCGGCCAGTTCAATTCTGTTGGCCAGTAGTTTATCAATATGCTTAACCTGGCCCAACCCAACAGCAGCCTGAATATTAGACAGCTTGTAATTTGTGCCGATAATCGTAAACTGCACCCCCTCCCGGGCAGTTTTATCCATGGCCATACCAAAATGTTTATAGGAGTTCATCCAATTGGCCCAGTCAGGGTTAGCGGTAGTTATTATACCGCCTTCCCCGGTGGTGATGAACTTCCGGGGGTGCAACGAAAAAACCGTTATATCAGCCTGGTTGCCAATTTTTTCATCATTGTATTCGGCTCCTATAGAGCATGCCGCATCTTCAATGATGTAAAGGCCGTATTGGTTTTTAATTTTATTCAGGCGCTCGTAATCCAGCGGGCTGCCAAATAAGGAAACTGGGATAATGGCTTTGGTTTTTTCCGTGATAGCAGCTTCAATAGCATCATAATCAATCAACATGCTATCCCGGTTCACATCTACAATAACGGCAGTAGCCCCCACTATTGGTACTACCGAGGCGGTGGCCGGGTAGGTATAATCCGGCACAATAACTTCGTCACCCGGGCCTATTGTTAAAGCACGGAGGGCCACTTCCAGGCCGGTAGTGGCAGAGGTTACGGCCAGCGTGTGCCGGCAACCTAGATAGTTTTGCAAGCGTTGCTCGAATTCCCTGGTTACAGGGCCTTCGGTTAGGTAGCCGCTTTCAAGAACTTCCAGTACTTTGTCTTTTATGCCCTGGTCAATATAGGGCTTTATCAACGGTATATTCATTATTTTGTATCTATTCCTGTTGCCAGGCGCCAGTCAATAAGTTTTTGCAATCCTTCTTCCAGAGAATAGTTGTGCCGGAAGCCTATTTCTTTCCGGGCCTTTTCGGTTGAGCCAATCCTGTTTTTCACCAATTGCCTGGCATCATCTTCTGAGTAAGGCTTATAAATAACTTTCAGATCAGATTTCTTTAACCGCAGGATGGTGTCGCAAAGCTCTTTAATGGTTGTTTGTATCCCGGTACCAACATTATAGTAACCAAAGTCAATATCACTTTCAATACAGTTTACATTGGCTTTGGCCACATCTTCTACATAAATAAAGTCGTAGGCTTGCGAACCGTCCCCATTAATCACCGGAGCTTCATTTGCGCTGATCTTATTTAACATGATAGGAACAACTCCGCTGTAAACCGCATGCTGATCTTGACCCGGGCCATAAACATTCATATAACGCAGCCCCATCACTTTCAATCCGTATCTGTCATTAAAGGCTGTACACATGGCTTCTCCGGCTATTTTTGTGGCGCCATAAAAGTTTTTGTTGTTAAATGGATGATCTTCCGTCATCGGTACTTCAACGGCATCGCCATAAACACTGGCTGAAGAGGAGTAAACAAGTTTCTTGACCTTGTGCTTTACGCATGCTTCCAGAACATTAAAGGTGCCGGCCACATTCACATCGAAGGCTGTCCTGGGGTAGTCTTTGCAATGAAGGAGCCACATGGCTGCCAGGTGGAATACATAGTCTATGCCTTCAAAGGCGGTATCCAGAATATCGGTTTCCCTTACATCGCCTCCATAGGGGTAAATCGTACATCGGGGATCCTGTAGTGATTCTGTAATATTATTCATTTTTCCCCGGGTAAAGTTATCATAAATAATTACTTCCTTAACCGGATGCTTCAATAATTCGGCTATCAGGAACCCGCCTATAAAACCTGAACCGCCTATTACCAATACTCTTGAATCTTTAAGTTTTGTCATTGTTAGTTATTTTTTAAATGGGTGTTTCGCCAGTTTTTCGTTTACCAGGGGGTGATATTCACCTGCCGGCCCCACGGGCGTGGCGTGGCGGATATCATGCACGATTTCAATGGCCTTACGGGTGGCTTCTATGCCATAGCCCCGGCCGGCCAGTATTTCTTTGTACGACAAGGTATGTAAGTCGGTAAAGCCTCCGCTAAACTCAAGTTCTTCGTTTTCTATGGTGATGGAGCGGTAAGTGCGTTGCCCCTTCTGGCGTACGGCTGCGGGCAGCAGGGCCTCGTTGATGGATAAAAACCAGCGTACCCTGGCCCGGGCCAGCTCCAGGTAGCCCCCGGCCCTGTCGTGACGGTGCAGGTGCACGATGTTCTGTTTTACCTCGCCAAAAATCCAGGTAAGCATATCAAAAAAATGTACCCCTATATTAGAGGCAATCCCTCCCGACTTGCTGACATCGCCTTTCCAGGAGGTATAATACCAATGGCCCCGGGAGGTTAAATAGGTTAAATCAATATCGTAAATTTTATCCTGCGGCCCGCAGGCAATTTTTTCTTTCAGGGCCATGATGCTGGGGTGTACCCGTAGTTGCAGGATGTTCCAGATACGTTTGCCGGTTTCCTTTTCCATATTGGCCAGGGCATCGATATTCCACGGGTTTAACACCAGCGGCTTTTCACAAATTGCATCTGCCCCCTGCCGCAGGGCAAAGCGGATATGGGCATCGTGCAGGTAGTTGGGGGTGCAGATGGAAACGTAATCCAGGTAGGTGTTTTTGTCGTATTTTAATTTTTCAATATGGCGGTCAAACCGTTCAAATTCAACAAAAAAATCGGCCTTGGGGAAATAACTGTCGATGACCCCTACGCTGTCAAATTTATCCAGGGCGGCCAGCAGGACGTTATGGGTTTCTTTTATGGCTTGCATATGCCGGGGGGCAACAAAACCGGCAGCGCCAATCAGGCCAAAGTTTTTCATGGGGTATTCGTTTTTTTCAATGAGCAAAGGAAAGCATAATATTAAAAAAAACCGGTAATATGGTAATTAACCTTGCCATGGGGGCCGGTTTTGTGGGCCATACGCGCAATGTTATTGCCTGGCTGGGTGGCTCCTACCCCCTCCGGGCTAGAAGAGTGGTTCTTAATGGGTGTAACCAGGCCCATAAGCCTGCAGGGCAAGTCCTGCAACGCAGATGTGGCGGGAGAGGCGCAATCAATCAAGCCGAGGGGCTTGTTTTTACTACGGTATTACCGGTTAATTTATAGTTTTCCCCCGATTCGGGACAGGTAGCCAGGCCGTCTTTATCAAAGACCAGCCTATGGCCATAGGCGCTCATCCAGCCCACCTGCCGGGCGGGGTTGCCCACCACCAGGGCGTAAGGGGGTACAGGTTTGGTAACCACGGCCCCGGCCCCGATAAAAGCGTATTCGCCTATGTCGTGGCCACAGACAATCGTGGCGTTGGCGCCAATGGTAGCCCCTTTTTTTACCAGGGTTTGGGCATACTGCCCCCTGCGGTTTACCCCGCTGCGGGGATTGGTTACATTGGTAAACACCATGGAGGGGCCCAGAAAGACATCATCTTCACAGGTTACCCCGGTGTAAATGGATACGTTGTTTTGCACTTTTACATTTCTGCCCAGTACCACCTCCGGGGAAACCACTACGTTTTGTCCGATATTGCAGTTTTCGCCAATCTTGCAATTGGTCATGATATGGGAAAAATGCCATATTTTGGTGCCGGCACCAATTACGGCCCCGTCATCAATAACGGCTGTTTCATGGGCAAAATAAGGGTTATGCATTATTTTCTTCAATCAGGTTGCTACGGTTAACAAAAGCCCGTTGCTTCTACACGGACAAAGATAGTGCGCTATGGGCAAATTGTGGTAACCCCTCCGCGGGGGATGGGTGGGCGACTGCATGTTGGCAATGGTTTTGGCAATGATAATAACCATCAGGCCTGCTAACGGGGGCTTTGGTCAAGGATATGAATTAAGGTTTCGATAATATAATCCTGTTGTTCCTCTGCCAGTTCTGTATGTATGGGCAACGATAACACTGTGGCGGATAGTTCTTCGGCCACGGGAAAGGCCCCGGCCGCGTACCCCAGGTGGCGGTAGGCTTTTTGCAAGTGCAACGGCACCGGGTAATAAATCATGGTGGGGATGCCGGCCGCCTGCAGTTGTTCTTTTACTTTATCCCTGTCGGTACCGGTAACCCTGACGGTATATTGGTGGAAAACGTGGCTTGAATTTTTGGCCATGGTTGGCAGGATTATCTTTTCCTGTTGCCGGAGTAGGGCCGTATAACGTTCGGCCACCTTGTTCCGGGTCGCATTATAGGCATCCAGGTGGGGTAGCTTAACCTTTAACACAGCCGCCTGGAGGGTATCTAACCGGGAGTTGCAGCCAACAATATCATGATGATATTTAATCCGTTGCCCGTGGTTGGCGATCATCCGGGCCCGGGTGGCCAGCGTTTCGTTATTGGTTAGTATGGCCCCGCCATCGCCAAAGCAACCAAGGTTTTTAGAGGGGAAGAACGAGGTGCAGCCCATATCGCCCATGGTACCGGCTTTTTTTACCGTGCCATCGGCAAAAGTATAGGTGGCGCCTACGGCCTGGGCGGCATCTTCTACCACAAACAAGCCGTGTTTGCGGGCGATGGCCAGGAGGGGTTCCATGTCGGCACACTGGCCATAGAGGTGTACGGGTACCACGGCTTTGGTTTGCGGGCTGATGGCCGCCTCCAATTGTTTGATGTTGATGTTGAAGGTGGCCGGATCAACATCAACAAATACCGGTTTTAACCGCAGTAAGGCAATTATCTCGGCCGTGGCCACGTAGGTGTGTACCGGTAATATCACCTCATCGCCCGGCCCCAGGCCGAGGGCCATCAGGGCGATTTGAATGGCATCGGTGCCGTTGCCACAGGTAACAACATGGCTTACCCGGTTATAGTGGGCAAAAGCCTGGCTGAAATCTTGCACTTCCGGGCCATTGATAAAGGCTGTGCGGTCAATGACCTGTTGCAGGGCGGCATCTACTTCCGGCTTTATTTTTTGGTACTGGCCAAGCAGGTCAACCATATGTATTTTTTGTTGCATAGCAGATATTCTTGATTTTCGATTCTTTACTCAGTTATTGCATAATATTGTTTGTACCAGGCTACAAATTTTCCTATACCCTCTTGCGCAGTAGTTGTTGGTTTGTAGTTAATAACCTTGGTTAGTGCCTCAATATCAGCATATGTTCTTTGCACGTCTCCGGCCTGCATCGGCAAGTAGTTTATTTTGGCCTTTTTACCGATGGCCTCCTCAATGATGTTGATGTACTCCATTAATGACAACGGTTTGTTATTACCTATATTGTAAAGTTTATAGGGGGCATAACTACTGCTGGGGTCGGGATTGTTGCTATCCCAAAGCGGATCGGTTTCCGGAATAGATTCAACCAATTGATAAACGGCTTCCACTATATCATCAATATAGGTAAAGTCCCTGGACATATTGCCATTATTGAAAACATCGATAGGTCTATTTTCAAAAATTGCTTTGGTAAAGAGAAACAAGGCCATGTCAGGTCGTCCCCAGGGGCCATAAACAGTAAAAAAGCGCAACCCGGTAGTAGGGATATCATATAATGAAGAATATGTGTGCGCCATCAACTCGTTGGCTTTTTTGGTTGCCGCATACAATGACATCGGATGATCCACATTGTTGTGTACGGAAAACGGGATTTTCGTATTTGCCCCGTAAACCGAACTCGAAGATGCATAAATCAAATGTTTAATTTTGTAGTGCCGGGCTGCTTCCAGAATATTGATAAACCCCTGGATGTTGCTATCGATATAGGCTTGTGGATTTTGAATGGAATATCTCACTCCTGGCTGGGCAGCAAGATTAACAATGTAGCTTATCCTATTTTTTTCAAAAATTTCAAAGAGAGAGTGTTTCTCAGTGATATCTAACGTGTAATTTTTGAACCCGTCTAAATTTTCGAGTTGGGAGAGCCTGTCTCGCTTAAGTTTTACATCGTAGTAGTCATTTAAATTATCAATTCCAATTACTTCAAAATGTTCACTTGCTAACTTTTTGCACAAATGAAACCCTATAAAACCAGCAGAACCGGTGACTAATATTTCCCCTCTCATTCTTGCTTAAATTATTTTATAATTAATATCCTTTACGTTTTTTAGTATAACCTGAGCTTGATTTAAAGCAAGGCTTAATTTCAATAGGAAAACAACAAAAACCCTGTCCGTTCAGCCAGGCGGGTGTTCAGATACTCTTCATTGGGCTTCCAGGGTAGGCAATAGCAGAGGCCTGCCTTGCCGGCAGGTAGGAACTCCCTATTGGGGACTCCACGTTTCCCCAGCTGTGAATAGGGCATATTTTCTCTACTAGCACCAAGAAAAGGTTCCTCTGCCTGAAGGACTCCTATGGAGAGTGAAGGTTAGCCGTTTTTTATTGTTTTTATAAATCGAACTCAAGTGTATATTTTCTTTTTTATTCAAAAGTAGTGATAAAGCTATGAAAATCACGAATTGAGAAAGGTGCGTTCCTGATTAAACTTTCAACCCGGTCACTTGAACTATATCCCAACAGCTGTCAACACCCTGGAAGCTGCATCCGGCACATTAAAATAAAGGCCGCGCGGTCAATGACCTGTTGCAGGGCGGTATCTACTTCCGGCTTTATTTTTTGGTACTGGCCAAGCAGATCAACCATATGTATTTTTTGTTGCATAGCGGGTTGGGGGAATTGTTGGTTGGGTTTCCATGGCAGGAAAAAAGTGTTTTATCCGTGATTCAGGTATTGTTGTAAACAGCCTTTGCGGGGTGCCCATAGCCTTTCAGTTCACCAAAAAGACTCTATTAATTGGGTTCAGGTTACCGGGAAACAGCATAATTCTCTTTAATATTAAATGAAGTACGGTTAATTTCCATGTTGCTCTAGGTATATTTTTACACTCATTTATTCTCCTCTCCGCAAATTTAAATTTATGTTTTTACCGGTTACCTGTGATTCAGGATAGCTGCGATTCAATAGCTTCCCGTACTTTGATGGCTGCATCGCCTGTGCCATAA
>JALSJF010000257.1 GCA_026989505.1 Cyclobacteriaceae bacterium | reverse complement strand
GCCTAACCCTGGCCGATTCCCGTACGGAAACCGTGCTTCCTGACGGTATCATCGGGCCGGGGGAACGGGTTATCCTCTGTAAAGCCAGTGCGGTTACGTTGTTCACCGGTTACGGTAAAACCATTGGTATTCCCAACTGGCCGTCACTCAATAACCGGGCCGACCAACTGATTTTATTCGATACCAGCCGCCAGGTTATTCATGATGTGGCGTATGATGAAACCTGGTATGATGATGAAGATAAAACGGACGGTGGTTGGTCGCTGGAGATGATGGATGAAAACACCTTTTGTGGCGGGGACAAGGTATGGGCGGCCAGTCGCTCCGTAACCGGAGGCACTCCGGGAGCCGCCAATTCCCGGGCACAAAACCTGGCTGACCTGGTCATCCCAACGATAGCGCAGGCCCGGGCGCTAAGCCCCGACAGCGTACTTATCACCTATGACGAACAGCTCTCTCCGCAATTGCCGCTTTTCTCCATTCGTTCCGGTACTATCAATTCAGCCGCTTTTCGTGGCGTTAACCGGCAGGAGGTACTACTGCTTGTTGACCCCTTGCAACCCCGGGTGGTTTACGAAATAACGGCCGCCAATACTACCGATTGTGCCGGTAACCTGAACCCGGCAGAAACCGTTACCCTAACCTTGCCCGAAGAGGCTGCCCCTGGCGAGGTCGTGGTAAGCGAAGTGCTGTTTAACCCACGCGAGGCAGGGGTTGATTTTATTGAGGTGTACAATAATTCACCTAAATACATTTCGTTGCAAAACTGGCAAATTCGTAATGGCCGTTCGGCTACCAACATTACCAACCAGCCCTTGTTGCCCCCCTATACTTACCGCGTTTTTACCTCCGACCGCCTACGTATTCTTATGCAATACCCGAATGCCGTAGCGGAAAATATTTTTTTCCAGGAAATCCCGGCCCTGGCCAATACTGCCGGAGAGGTGGTGCTGGTTAACCGGGAGCGTAACACCCTTGACTCCATCCGCTATGACGAAAACTGGCATTTCCCCTATTTGTCGGATGTGGCAGGGGTGTCGTTGGAAAGAACAAACCTTAGCCGGCCTGCTTATACAGCCAATAACTGGGCTTCGGCAGCCGGCAGCGAAAACTATGGCACGCCCGGTTATCAAAACTCACAGGTCAGCGGCTTGCCCCCGGCATCCCCGGTAAGTGTTAACCCCAGCGTGATTTCCCCCAATGCCGATGGCCGGGACGACTTCACCAGCATCAGCTTTAACCCGGCAACACCCGGCCGCCTGGCAACCATTATTATTTACAATATCCGGGGACAACCCATTAAAGAAATTGCCAACAATGCCCTGGTGGGCAACAACACTTTGTTTACCTGGGATGGTACCGATGGCTCCGGCTCTGTTGTACCGCTGGGCCACTACCTGGTTGTAATTGAAACTATCGACAGCCAGGGCAACACCCAAAGGCTGCGTGAAAAAGTAGTAGTTGCTACCGGATTTTGACGGCCGGCAGCTCATCAAAAACTTCTTTTATAGTCTGCCACTACTGCGTATTATTGCGCTTCATCAAATACTGACTTTATGAAACCCCTTTTCACCCTGTTTGCTCTCTTAGCAGCCCTTATTACCCAGGCCCAGGATAAGCAGCCGGCCATCCTGCCCCTGCAGAAGCGGGCAGAGGTTATTGACCGCCTTTTTGCCAACAAAATAAAAACCGTGCTGCCCGGTTTAATGCGCAGGGAGGGAATTGATATGTGGGTGATTATTGCCCGTGAGTATAATGAAGACCCGGTTATCCGCACCCTGCTGCCGGCCAACTGGCATGCTGCCCGCAGGCGCACCATTTTGCTGATGTTTGACCCGGGGGAAGGCAAAGAAATTGAAACCCTGGCGGTAGCCCGTTACGATGTGGGCGAAGTATTTAACAAAGCCTGGGACAAAGACCAGCAGCCCGACCAATGGGCGCGGCTGGCGGAACTGATAGAAGAACGTGACCCGCAAAAAATAGGCCTTAATATGTCGGCACACTACGGCCAGGCCGATGGCCTCACGCATGCTGAGTATGAAGCTTTCAAAGCATCTTTAACCAAAAAATACCAAAAGCGGTTGGTAAGTGCAGAAAAGCTGGCCCTCGGCTGGCTGGAAACCCGCACCCGAGCGGAGATGGTAATTTACCCGCAAATCGTAAAAATCGCCCATGAAATTATTGCCGAAGGCTTCTCCGACAAGGTGATCCAGCCGGGGGTTACCACGACCGAAGAAGTGGTGTGGTGGTACCGCGAAAGAATAAAGGAACTTAAGCTCGATACCTGGTTTCACCCTTCGGTATCCATCCAACGGGGCAATCAACAGAAGTTTGACCACCTGCAAACATTTGCCGGCCACCCGGCTGACAACAGCATCCAACCAGGCGATTTGTTGCACGTAGATTTTGGTATCACCTACCTGCGTCTCAACACCGATACCCAGCAACATGCTTATGTACTGCGGCCCGGTGAAACCGATGCCCCCGAATACCTGCAAAAGGCGCTAGCTAACGGCAACCGCCTGCAGGATATATTTACCGGTAACTTCAAGGTGGGTAAAACCGGCAATGAGGTGCTGGCCGAATCGCGGGCACAGGCCCTGGCCGAAGGGATTACCCCGGCCATCTACACCCACCCCATCGGGTACTACGGCCATGCGGCCGGCACCACCCTGGGGATGTGGGATGCCCAGGAGGGGGTGCCCTATACAGGCGATTACCCCTTGCATGCCAATACCGCTTATTCTATTGAATTGAATGCCGGTACTTACATTGAAGAATGGGGCAAAGAGGTGAAGATCATGCTGGAAGAAGATGCTTTTTTTGATGGCCAGACGGTCAGGTACATGCATGGCCGGCAAAAGCGGTTTCTGCTGATCCCCAGAAACAATGCCGCTACCGATATTTTGGCATTCGAATAAAAACCACGATATCTATCACGGATAAGCGCAATTAGGCTAATTTTGCCCTGTTTTCAAGCAAAATGAAGTGGCTGCATAAATTTTTGGTTTGGCGTATCAAGCATGTGCGCGACCGTAATTTCCTTATTTACCTGGGCATCCTTATAGGTATCGTCTCCGGGCTGGCAGCCGTTACCCTTAAAGGTTCGGTACACTGGCTGCAGTCGGTGCTTGGCCACTTTGCTGATGATTATACTCTGTTTCACGTGGGCTACCCCCTGATTGGCATTTTGCTGACGGTGCTGGTGTCGCATTATTTATTTAAAGAACAGATGGGGCACGGCATCACCAAAATCCTCTACAATATCTCCAAGAAATCGAGCATTTTGAGCCGCACAAAAATGTATTCCCGCATGATTACCAGTGCCATCACCGTAGGGTTTGGTGGCTCGGTAGGGTTAGAGGCGCCTATTGTGGTCACCGGTTCGGCCATCGGCTCCAACCTGGGCCGGCTGGTCCACCTCAATTATAATAAACGCACCCTGCTGATCGGATGTGGCGCGGCTGCAGCCATTTCCGCCATCTTCAACTCTCCCGTAGCCGGGGTAATTTTTGCCATTGAGGTGCTGCTCACCGATGTGACGATTGCCATGTTTATTCCCTTGCTGATAGCCTCGGTATTCGGGTCACTGGTGTCCAAATCGTTACTGGGGGATGAAATATTGTTCTCCTTTCAGTTACAAGACAGCTACGTCCTCAACGACCTGCCTTTTATCATTCTCATGGGTATTGTAGCCGGTCTGCTCTCGGTTTATTTTACCCGCACTACCTTTTGGGTTGAAGGTAAGCTGGCAAAAATAAAAAGCATTCTCTGGCGGGCTATGCTGGGGGGTATCGGCCTGGGCATCCTGATTTTATTTATGAGCCCCCTCTATGGTGAAGGGTATGAAACCATAAAGCTATTATTGCACGGTGAAGTACAGGAGATCATGGCCCGGATCAGCGGCCTTGGCGTACCCGACACCCCGCTGGCCGCCATCCTGTTTTTTACGGTTGTTATCCTGTTTAAGCCGGTGGCCTCGGCCCTGACCATTGGCTCGGGCGGGAGCGGGGGTATTTTTGCCCCCTCGTTATTTATTGGCGGGGTTATGGGGTTTGTGTTTGCCTCCTCGGTCAACCTTGTTGCCGGCACGGAAATGTTGAGTGTCAGCAATTTTACCCTTATAGGCATGAGCGGCCTGATGAGCGGTATCCTGCATGCCCCGCTCACGGCCATCTTTCTGATTGCCGAAATTACCAGTGGTTATACCTTATTTGTGCCGCTGATGCTGGTGTCGGCCATTGCCTATAGTACCGCTATTTATTTTGAAAACCACTCACTTTACGAAAAACACCTGGCCATCAGCGGTGACCTTATTCCGCGCGACAAAGACAAGCGGGTGTTACGTGAAATTAATATTGATAAGGTAATCGAAACCGACTTGCTGAAGATAGCCCCCGAAGCCACCCTGGGCGAACTGGTCAGCCTGGTGAGGAAATCAAAAAGAAACCTGTTTCCGGTGGTAAACGTTAAGGGGGAGTTGGTGGGCATTATCACACTTGATGATATCAGGGATATTATGTTTGATCACCAAAAATACGATGACGTTTTTGTTAACTCCCTGATGCACACCGCCCCTGCACATGTCAGCCCTCATGAAAATATGCAATCGGTAATGCAGAAGTTTGAGGCTACCGGAGCCTGGAATTTACCTGTTTTGGATGATGGTAAATATGTTGGTTTCCTGTCGAAATCGCGCATTTTTAACACCTATAGAAATAAGCTGCGCAGACAAAATATTGGTTGATTTTTCCGGCAAAAATTACCTGAATACAATTTTTTTACTGCGGCCGCTTCTACCCTAAAAACAACCAAAAATCGTCCTAAATACGCCTGTTGTGCATACCCGGGTAAATTTATCCACAATATTCCAATTAAATAGAAAAGGAATAAATAGCTGATTATCAGTTATATATATGTTTTTTAGGATTTGGTGTTGATAAGTAACAATAATTGTTTATAACTGTTCCCAAATTGGGAAAATCTAAATAAATTACAATTTTACTTTTATAGCCGGGTTTTCAGTTGGTTTTCGGTTCCTGGTATTACGGCTGTCAGGAGCCGGATAAAGGGCCGGGCTGGCTTCTCCCCACCCTGTTAGCTTGCCAATCATTTTAACAACCGGAACGCCCGTGGCCGGAAGCTTGGCAGGCTATCTTGGAATATAAAAACTTCTCTTGAAATAATCCAATATTTGCCGGTTACTTAAACGTAACATCCTAAAGAAGCCCAGGCCCCTGTTTTTGAACTGCTTATTGGCGCTACACCTGGAAGTCTCACATAAAAACAATAAACAGGCACCTTAGCCAGGCCGCAGGTTAATTGCTTAGCCGCTCCAGGATGATGGAAACGGTTACGCTGTCATCAGCCAGGATCGTGTTAAATTGTTCGGCCGTGGTTTTCACGATAATGGTTTTTTCCTGCCCTTCACCAAGCATGGTGCCTTTGTAGGTAGTGTTAAAGGGCTCTACGTAGGTATCGCTGTTGATAATAAAAGTGGTGGCCTTAACAAACCCACAACCTTTATCTTCCAGCACATACACTTGCCATTTACCGGCCTTGCCTTCGCCCTTGTCAATCAGGGTATTCACCACGTACCGGTTGCCCAGCTTTGTAATAATCAACGAATCGGAAAGATAGACCCGCTCATCTTCTTTGGTAAGGTAGTCTTTGCCTATTTCCAGCAGGGTTTCTTCATTCAACACCACAAAAGAATACTTTCCCTGAATTTCCGCAGGAATACTTTTTAAGGCCCTGGCCCCGGGAGGTTGAGGGTCTTCAAAAACTATTTCGGTACAAGCAAATAAGGCCAGGCCGGCAACAATAAAAACGATTAGGCTTTTCATAATTGGTTGGGTTGGGAATAGATTGAAGGTATGAAGATACACCATTTCGGCAGAATAAACTATTCCCCGGAAAAATTAGTTGTAAATACTGATAGTTGTCAGCTTTTTAATCGTTGTTAATTGGCTACTTTTACAACCTGATTTTGAAAACACCTATGGCTAAAATTATTTACACGAAAACAGACGAAGCGCCCGCTTTAGCAACCTATTCGCTCTTACCTATTGTTCAGGCTTTTACCGGGGTAGCCGGTGTTGAGGTAGAAACAAGGGACATCTCTCTGGCCGGCAGGATCCTGGCCGGTTTCCCCGATTATTTAACCGCTGCGCAAAAAACGGCCGATGCCCTGGCCGAGTTGGGGGCGTTGGTACAAGAGCCGGAGGCCAACATTATCAAATTGCCCAATATCAGTGCTTCCATTCCGCAACTGCAGGCGGCTATTAAGGAGCTGCAGGAGAAAGGCTATAACCTGCCGGATTACCCCGCAGAACCGGCCAATGATGCTGAGGAGGCTATAAAGCAACGCTATGCCAAAGTATTGGGCAGCGCGGTAAACCCGGTTTTGCGCGAAGGAAACTCAGACCGCAGGGCACCAAAATCGGTGAAACAATATGCCAAAAGCCACCCGCACAGCATGGGCGCCTGGAGCCCCGACTCTAAAACCCATGTGGCCAGTATGGCGGAAAAAGATTTTTTCGGTACCGAAAAATCAATTACCGTTGCGGCTGCCACAGAGGCAAAAATTATGTTTACTGCGGCCGATGGCACCACCAGCATATTAAAAGAATCTACCCCTTTGCAGGCAGGTGAAATAATTGATGCCGCAGTAATGAACATGGCCGCCCTGAAAAAATTTATTGCCGGGGAAATTGACGATGCCAAAGCCCGGGGCGTCTTGTTTTCGGTACACCTGAAAGCCACCATGATGAAAATTTCCGACCCCATTATTTTTGGTGCGGTGGTTTCGGTATTTTATGAGGAGGTGTTTGCAAAGTTTGCCGGTTTATTTGCCGAACTGGGCATTAACCCGAACAATGGCCTGGGTGACTTGTATGCTAAAATCAAGGGTCATCCCCGGGAAGCGGAAATTAGAGCCGCCATTGCCGCAACAGACAGCAACCGCCCGGACCTGGCCATGGTTAACTCCGATAAAGGCATTACCAACTTGCACGTGCCCAGCGATGTGATTGTGGATGCCTCTATGCCGGCCATGATCCGTACCTCGGGGCAAATGTGGAACAAAGACGGGAAGCAGCAGGACACCAAAGCGGTTATTCCCGACCGGTCTTATGCCGGGGTTTACCAGGCGGTAATTGACGACTGCAAAGCCAATGGCGCTTATGACCCGGCTACCATGGGCAGCGTGCCCAACGTGGGGCTGATGGCACAAAAAGCCGAAGAGTACGGCTCGCATGATAAAACGTTTCAGATGACGGCAGCCGGCACAGTGGATGTTATCGCAGCCAATGGCAGCATTTTGCTTAGCCAGCCGGTGGAAGCAGGCGATATCTTCAGGATGTGCCAGGTGAAAGACGCCCCCATCAAAGACTGGGTAAAGCTGGCGGTAACCCGGGCCCGGGCTACCGGGGCGCCAGCCGTTTTCTGGCTTGATGAAAACCGTCCGCATGATGCCGAACTGATTAAAAAAGTTAACGCCTATCTGCCCGAACACGATACGGCCGGCCTGGAGATGCTTATTATGGCCCCGGTTGCAGCAACCAAGTTCTCTATTGCCCGCATCCGCAAAGGGGAAGACACCATATCGGTAACCGGCAATGTGCTGCGCGATTATTTAACCGACTTGTTTCCTATACTTGAGATAGGCACCAGTGCTAAAATGTTGTCGGTTATCCCGTTAATGAAAGGAGGAGGCCTGTTTGAGACCGGTGCCGGAGGCTCTGCCCCCAAGCATGTACAGCAATTTGTCAGCGAAGGCTACCTGCGCTGGGATTCACTGGGTGAGTTTCTGGCCCTGACGGCCTCGCTGGAACACTTGGCCACTAATTATAACAGCCCGCAGGCACAACTGTTGTCGGCCACCCTTGATGCAGCCATCAGCAAGTTTTTAGAAGAGGACAAATCGCCTGCCCGTAAATTAGGCAGTATTGATAACCGGGGCTCACACTTTTATCTCGCCATGTATTGGGCGCAGGAGCTGGCCCGTCAGGACAAAGATGCTGAACTAAAAGCTAAATTTACTGCCCTGGCCAACACCCTGGCCGAGCAGGAAGAAACCATAAACAGCGAACTGATTGGTGCCCAGGGGAAACCACAGGATATTGGTGGTTACTATATGCCGGATGATGCGCTGGCCGCGCAGGCCATGCGACCAAGTGGAACTTTTAATGCGGCCCTGGCCATGTTAAGTTAGGCTGACGGTTTATCCTCATAACAGGCCTGCAGCTATAGACGGAAGGTAATTATTGGCGGGTCAGACGGCCCAGGTATTGACCGTTAGCATCCTCCATTACTATTTGCAGGTTGAAATTATATGGGGTTAGTTCGGCTTTTAACCGGTCGCTATCAATATACAGCCAGGTAAACCACCCGCCTCGTTGCCCTTGGTATTCGTAACGGTAGTCCATTTCGCCCATATACCGCGTTGCCGGCACGGAGGGCTGATCAATATAGCTCACATCGCTGGAGTCAAAAAGCACCTGGCCGCCCGGGGCCAGCAATTCCTCAAACCGCACCAGCATGGCGGGCAGGTTGCTTAGGGTGCCACAAATGCCCAGGCCGTTCATCATCAGCAAGAGGGTGTCGTAGGGCCTGGCCGGTTGGAAAGTAAAAAAATCATCCCTGACGACTTTCTGCATCCCCCGCTGCTGCATAATATT
>JALSJF010000256.1 GCA_026989505.1 Cyclobacteriaceae bacterium | reverse complement strand
TGCCTGCCTGTTCGCCTATACTCAGGGTTTCTTCTATGGCTTCTTCCAGCTTATCCCGTTCATCGCGCATATGGCTGGCATAAACCCCACCATAGGTGGCCGCTATTTTAGCCAGTTCAACGATCTCCCCGGTATCGGCAAAGCAGCCGGGCGCATATATCAAGCCAGTTGACAGCCCCAGGGCGCCCTCCCCCATCGACTGTTGCATGGCCCTTTTCATCCCGGCCAACTCGGCTGGCTGCGGGTTCTGCCAATCCTTTACCAGACCGGCCCGCAACGTGCTATGACCGGTCAGCGTGGCCACGTTAAACTGCAAACCAATTGCCTCCAGGCGTTCGTAGTACCCGGCCAGCGATTGCCAGTCGAAACTAAAGCCAAGCGCACCGGCCAACGACTGCATTTTTTCTGTAAGCAGCGGGCCAATAGGTGCCGGGGAAGTGCCACAGTTACCAAATATTTCGGTGGTAATGCCCTGGTACAGCTTATGGTCCGCTGCATGCGGGAAAAAGAAGCCAAAACCGGTAGAAGCATGGGTGTCAATAAAGCCGGGGGTCAGGTACCGCCCGGCAGCATCAATAACCTGCCGGGCCGGAGTAGTTATCTTCTCCCGGCTCACCACGGCAATCTTGTTGTGTCTTATCCCCACATGGCCGGCAAAAGGTTCGTTGCCACTACCATCCACAACAGTGGCATTGGCGATCAGGTAGTCTAATTTTCCGGTCATTTTCTTAAGATGATATGCTCTGTTGTCATGCTGGCCAGCGCCTCTTCATCAACGGTAACCCGGTTAAAATCCGCAGCGGCAATATAGCCCTCCTGCATGGTAATGGGCGCTGTCAGCACATCGCGGGTAAAATAGCGGCCGGAAGGGCTGAGGTCATGGGCTTTGGCCCCGTGAATAAGGGCGGCAATTTGCAGGTTCTGTGCCCGGCCAACCCCCGTTTCAAACATACCGCCAATCCAGGCAGGTAATTTATGCTGATGACAAAAAGCCAGCATTCTCAGTGTAGTATGCAGTCCGCCTACACGGCCAGGTTTAATATTCACCTCTTGCATATGTGCCCGCAAACTTACTAAATTGCCGTATGACACAATGTCCTCATCAAGACAAACAGGAAACCCCGGGTACTCTTGCCGGTATTCTTCTTTCAGGTAGATATCCCCGGGCGGAAAAGGCTGCTCAATACTATGTCCCAGGGCAGCAAACCGGGCCAGCAAAGGAAATGCCTCCGGGGTAAACGAGCCATTGGCATCAAAGGTTAGATAAGGATGCGCAATTTGCCCCAATTGGCGTATGATCTCCTGGTCATCGTAACCTGGGCTGATTTTGAATTTTAACCTTTGATAGTTCAGGGGCGCTATTTCAGCCAGTTTCGCGGCCAGTTCATCCGCAGAAGTAAACAGGCCCATGGAGATACCTACCGGCACCCTGGTTAATGGCCGCACCCCGCTATGCTCCAGCATCCCGTAACCGGTTTTGCGCCTGAGCATATCGTTCAGGGCAAACTCAACGGCCGCTTTGGTGAAATACCAGCCCCGAACCCGGGCCATGGCAGTCAGCACCGCCCCGTAGGTAGCGGCATTTTTAACCAAAGGGAAAATATACTCCTTAATTACCCTTACCGCCCCGGCTACAAACTCATGGGAATAAAAAGGGTCAGGCCGGCAGGAGCATTCACCATAGCCAACAGCACCTTCCCGGTCAACCCACTTAACCATCAGCGCCTGGCGTGACTTTCTTTCCCCGATGGCCGAGACAAATACTTCTTTTTGTGGTACTTCAATAGTTAGCAACTCCACAGCCGAGAGGGAAACCGGGGTGGTTAAAAACTGGTCGATGGCCGGCAGGTTGATCATACATCAGGGTTTCTGCCCCAAAAATACACCAACCCGGTGCCGATCGCAATCATTATCATCGGCACAACACTACCGGTTATAATAATTAGTTTGCGGCCACAGGTATAGTGCGGTAAATTTGATCATCTGTTTAGCTCATTTCAACAGTAAAACCATGCACAAACTAGTTGCCTTTTTTTTCGTCCTCCTGTTCCTCACAGCAGCACAGCCAACGCTGGCACAAAACAACGATGACACGCGCTGGACCATCGATGACATTATCCATACCGAATACGTGCGCAATGTCACCTTCGCCCCCGATGGCCAGGCGCTAATCTGGACCAAACGCAGGGCCTTTGAAAAGAAGGACAAGTTTATTTCGGATATCTACCTCACCCGCCTTGACTTAAAAAAAGACGGCCTGCCGCGCACTTTCCGTATGACCAGCCGCGATGAGAATGACCACTCCCCCATTTTTTCTAGAGACGGGGAAACCATCTACTTTCTTTCTTCGCGCGATAAGGGTAAAAAATTGTGGAAAATGAGCATCTACGGTGGTGAACCACAGGCCGTCCATGAATTTAAAAACGGCATTCGCAACTTACAGTGGCTTGATGACCACACCCTTGCCTACCTCTCGCATGATGGCAAAACCCTGTATAATGAAGAAAACAAAAAGGATGATACCAAAATCATCGATGACTCCCTGCACTGGCAAATCACCCGGGTATACGCCTATGATTTCGAGGAAGAAACATCCAGGCGGTTAACCGACAACACCCATCCGGTAACAACCTACGCGGTAGCGAAAAACGGCCGTTACCTTGTCGTGCACCTGCAGATGTCACCCCACTACGGAGTTGACGGCAAACCAAAGCCACAGGTTTACCTTTACGACATAGCCAATAACCATAAAACGCGCATCTTGCCAGGCTATCAAACGCCCGGCAGCTTTAGCTTTACAGCCGACAACCGTGGGTTTTATTTCACAGCCGTTACCTCTTCCGACCCCGAATGGGAAGGGGCCGGCATCCGGGAATTGTATTATTACAGTTTAGAAGCCGGCAATATTACCAAGGTTGACCTGGCCTGGGGTAAGGGCATCAGCGGGGGCTTTGTGGTGGCCGGCAACAGTGTGGTTGCTTCCCTGGCCAATAACACCACCCGCAGGCTGGCCTTCTACAAAAAAACGGGGAGAAACTGGGCCAAACAAGCATTGGATTTTGGCGTTATGAACGATCATCTAAGCCTCTTAGCAATAGATGAGCAAGGCAAAAAGCTGGCCGTAGTGTATTCTACCGCCAGCCACCTGCCTGAGTTCCGGGTAGCGGACCTGGATGTTCGCAAAAAAGACCTACGGATCAGCAGCAATAGCGAATTTGTAAAGCTGAACAAGAAATTGCACAAAAGGAGCATTACCAAAGCAGAGGTGGTTACCTGGACCGGGGCCAACAACGAAACCGTTGATGGTATTCTTTATTATCCGGAGAATTATGAAGCCGGAAAAAAATACCCGTTGGTCTTATCCATCCATGGAGGGCCTACAGGCGTAGATACCGATAGTTGGAGCGAGCGTTGGTCAACCTATCCGCAAATCATGGCCCAACGGGGCGCCTTTGTGCTGAAGCCCAACTACCACGGCTCAGGCAACCATGGGTTAGCCTTTATGGAGTCGATCAAAGGGCATTATTACGATCTGGAAGAAATTGATATCATCAAGGGTATTAAAATGCTGGCCGCCAAAGGGATGGTGGATATGGATAAACTGGGGGCCATGGGCTGGTCGAACGGGGCTATTTTAACCACCATGCTCACCCTGCGCTATCCCGATATGTTTAAAGTAGCAGCAGCCGGTGCCGGTGATGTTAACTGGACCTCCGACTACGGCACCTGTGCTTTTGGCGTTACTTTTGACCAAAGCTATTTTGGCGGTGCCCCCTGGGACGACAAAGACGGCAAGACCTATAACGAAACCTATATCATCAAATCACCCTTATTCGAGATTGAGAAAATTAAGACCCCTACCATAATTTTTCATGGCAGCGAAGACCGGGCTGTGCCCCGCGACCAGGGCTGGGAATATTACCGTGGCCTGCAACAGGTGGGCATTGCCCCCGTACGCTTTTTGTGGTTTCCCGGCCAACCACACGGGCTGCAGAAAATTACCCACCAAAAGCGGAAGATGAAAGAAGAGCTGATTTGGTTCGACACCTACTTATTCAACTCTTATAAACCTGAAAATGAAGCCCTGAAGAAGGAAAGCCCGCTGGCCCGGGTATTATACCTGAGTGAGCATGCGGTTACCCATGAAGGGCTTTACGGGCAATGGGCAGGCGGCATCCTGGCCCCGCAAGTGGTGCCGTTGGGCCAGGACAGCATCAGCATCGGCCTGTTTGAAATGACCAACGCCCAGGTAGCCACTTTACTCCCCGGCTATACGTACCCTGCCGGCCAGGAGAATTACCCGGCTACCGGCTTAGGCAAAGCCGAGATTGAGCAATGTTTGGCCGCGCTGCACAAACATACCGGTAAAGATTACCGTTTGCCCAATGCCACCGAGGCCCGGGCTTTGCAAAAAAAGGCGCAAAAGATAGCTAAAGAAGAAAACACCCTTAACTACTGGGCCGGTTATGCGCTAACCCTGAGCGATGCCAACCGGTTAAGCAAAAAAGCAGCCGGGAGTAAATTAACGCTGCTGATGGAGGCTGGCCGTTTTAAGCCGGCAAAGCTAGCCAACGGAGCCAGGGTTTACGATCTGGGTGGCAACGCAGCCGAATATTACCTTGCTGACGGCCACCTGAAAACCTACGGTTACTCTGCGTATGATTTTGTGGATGACTACAATCCCGCTGCCAACCCGCAACCGGCCCATACCGGTTTCAGGGTGGTACGGGAGTAAGATAGCCAGCAGGACCAGGCAGGTATTGCCCGTTAAGAACTGCTGTTATTCCAGCGGGTATGCCCGTAATCCTATTTACAGGTTTTACTGTATAAGGCTTTTACGGTAATATCCACCACATCCCAGAAAACACTTTTACCGTCTTCCCCGGTATGTTTCTCGCTACACACTTGATTGAGCATTTTTACCGCGGCTGCCCCGTCAAAGGCTTTGAAATCAACCGTGGCCGTTAGGGTAATGGTATCCCCGCTCAGGGTAATTACCCCGGGAAGGTCAGCGGTAATCTCATTCAGGGTGATGGCTATGGTAGCCTTATTGCCGCTAACCTCCTTTAGCCCCCCCTTAATCTCTTTGGTGTTAGCCATAGTGCCGAAAAAAAACTGGTCGATTTTCAAATCACGTTGCGGCTCATTAGAGTTGACACTGCCAGTGCGGATAGTAAATTTAACCGAATTTAACAGGTCGTCCAGGCTTTTGGCATCGTTGGCGGTAGTTACCTTGATGTCATCAAAAGTGCCCTTTACCCCTGTTTTGGTAGTAAATTTGTAGGCTGTCCAGGTAAAATCAAGCGACTTGTCCTGGTACTGATAATGACAAGTTTCTGCGGTAGCCGCTTCATCATTTTTTTCTTTAGTTACGCTTACACAGGCCGTAAAGACCACGATGGCCAACAGGGTTAAACCGGCAGTTGTTAAAGTTTTCATAGCAATAGTCGTTGTTAGTTTTACAATCAATCAGGGTACAATATTACTGTTTAGGTTAATCAATCCACTATGCACGGGTTAAGTTTCCGCATAGAAACAAGCAAAGCCCGGAAATAATTCCGGGCTTTGGCGTAAGGAGCCGTTCCTGCCTAATTTTCATCCGGCAGGAAAGAATAGTTCTTCGCGTAATAGAGCATTTGCCCGGTAAAATCATCCGGATATGTTACCTCAATATCGATAATTTCGCCAACCTCGTCTTCCACCGGCACCAGTACCGGATTAATAAAACCGCCATAGGGGGCAATATTAAGTTTTTTCACCCGGGCCAACACTTCCTCGTGCAGCTTTTGGTCAACTTTTACCCCGTAGTTCTCTACCAGGCTTTGTCCGGCCGCAAAATCCCCCTCCGACTTAATGCGTTGCAACTCGCGCAACAATTGCCCGAACAACTTACGCAGTTGCCCGTAATCGTTGATAACAAAATAGGTTTTTCCCTCTTTTACTACGCGCTCGATGACATTGTCCTCCCGGCCTTTTTCATACACCCAGGCGGCTACCATCTGGCGGTTACGCATATGGGCCTCCTCAATGTTTTCGCCCGGCTCTATCCTGCGCAACTGCATCATCAGGCCATTGTTAATATAAGAGTCGTATTCGGCCTTCCCTACCTCTAGGCTGGGCATCAGGCCCAGTTCTACCAGTTTGGGGTCCAGCAGGAAGTACAGGGCTACCAGGTCGGCACGGCCTTCTTCCAGGGTAGAACTATAGTTCTTCAGGGTTTCTTTGGTGGTACCCACGCCCTCGTTCAGCTTACCGGATGCATGGCCGATGACCTCATGCATAGCCGTGTGCAGCTTGCCGGCCAGGTCGCCATATTCTTTGGCCCGCTGCACCAGTTCATCGCTGTAGTAAAATTCTTCCAGCATTCCCGAACTGCCGGCCTTGCTGTAGGCCTCCACAATATTGCCCAGGCTCACCGATTTGGAGCCGTACCTGGCCCTGATCCAGCTCGAATTGGGCAGGTTAACCCCAATGGGCGTTGCCGGAGAGGCATCACCCGCTTCGCCTGCAACGTTTACCACCTTATAGGTTACCCCCACCACATTGGCTTTCTTATGTTCATCCATAATGGTGGAATTGTCCTCAAACCACTGGGCATTTTCGGCCAGGGTAGCCATGCGTTTAGAGGCCTCAAAGTCGTTTATTTCTACAATCGATTCATAGGAGCCCCGATAGGCCAGAGGATCGTTATATACTTCGATAAAACTGTTGATGTAGTCAATATCACCTTCCGTGGCTGATGTCCAGGCAATATTGTATTCATCCCAGACCTTCAGGTCACCGGTTTTATAGTATTCAACCAGCAGGTCAAGGGCCTCCTTTTGCTTGCTGTTTTCGGCTACTGCCGCGGCCTTTTCTAACCAATAAATAATTTTTTCGATGGCGGCACCGTACATCCCATGCAGTTTCCATACCCGTTCCTGCAATGAGCCGTCCTCCGCACGCACCAACTGTGAGTTCAGGCCATAGGAAACCGGGGCCGGGTCGTCTGCAATCTTCCTTTTTTCATAAAACTCACGTACCTCATTGGCGGTAACATCCGGTCCGTAAAAATTTACCGCTGAGCCCTTTAATAACCCTTTGGCTTCATCAAGGTTTACCTTTTTGCCATCAATTTTGGGATTAAATATCACCTCCAGTACCTCATCGGGCAAGGTAGCCCCGCTTTCGGCCAGCAAACCGGAGAAATATTCGCGGCTGAAGCCCGGCTTAAATTTATTCATACCGTAATGATGATGGATACCGTTGGCAAACCACACCCGTTTGGTGTAAACCATAAACTCTTCCCAATCAGGCGTAGTCTTGTCGCCTTTATAGTTGGTAACAATTTTTTCCAGGGCCCTGCGGATTTTCAGGTTATGGCGGTAATTCTGGTCCCAGATAATATCCCGACCGGATAAGCCGGCCTGGGTTAAATAATAAACCAGCTTTTTCTGCTGCAGGCTAAGTTGGTCAAATCCGGGGATTTGATAACGGATGATCTTCAGGTCGGCAAATTGCTCGGCAAAATACTGAAACTCCTTGCCGGTATCTTGTGCCGCTTCCTGCTGTTGCGGCTGGCACGACCAGCACAAGCCCACGGCAAGTAATAAAATAAAGGTTTTTTTCATTTTATGGGTGGTTTTTAGTTGGCGAATATAACACGATTCCAACGAAAAGTTGGCCATGCTAATGTAGCAATTTTACCGGTAGTTTTTGAATGATGCAGGTCAGCTTAGAAAATTTTATAGTTTTCTTCTTACTTTCGTTATTTAATCAATAGCACCCCTTTGAAAAAACATAGTTTACCTGTTGCGCTCTTTCTATGGTTTGGCCCCGTATTGTTCGCCCAGGAAATCCGTTCGCTTACCTTTGCCGGGGCCACGGTGATTGCCCATGACACCCGCCTGGAGGGTAGTGTTATTGGCGGGCTTTCGGGCATTACCTACCATCCTAAAAGTGACCGCTATTACCTGGTGGCGGATAAATATCCGGCCCGGATGTTCAGGGTCAGGATCAGCGTGCAAGATTCACTAATTGTAGATTTTCAGCAGGTTATTAAACTAAACCCCGCTTTATTGCAACAAGCAGAACTGGAGGGGATTGCCTTCAACCCCGTAGCCGGCAATTTCATCGTCAGTGATGAGCAAGGGCAGGGCACACGCATTTTTACCCTTACGCCAGAAGGCCGGTTTATGCACATAATTGAGCCGGTGAACCAGGGGTTCCTGCCCCTGAGCAATCATAATTCCGGCATTGAAGGGTTAACCGTCAGCCATAAGGGCAATACCCTTTATTACGCTTTTGAAAAGCCAATCCCGGCCTGTCAGGACAACGCCCTGGTGCAACTCACCCGGCTGTCGTCAGATAATCGCCAAAGGCAAAATTTCTGGTATCCGTTGCATGCTGTTGCCCACGATAAAATACCTACCAATGGCATCAGCGAAATCCTCTACCTAACGGATTCTTCTTTGTTGGTCATGGAACGCGCCTACATCCCGGATGAAGGCAATGTGGTGCGTATCTACCGGGTGCAACTGCCCATTATAAACGATGCCCGCAAAACAAGCTGCACCGACCCGGATGTTACCCCGCTAACCCCTGAATTGCTTTTTGATTTTGCCACGGTAAAATCATTCGCCATCGACAATGCCGAGGGCATGGCCTTTAATGCCGACCGAAGCCTCTTGCTGCTGGTTACCGACAACAACTTTAGCAAAAAGCAACAAA
>JALSJF010000255.1 GCA_026989505.1 Cyclobacteriaceae bacterium | reverse complement strand
TTCGACCCTAACCCTTGTAACTCAAATTACTATTGACTTCAGTCTTTACTTAATTTAAGCGGTTTGCTATCATTTTTTCTCTCCATCCTGTTCAAAGAACGTTGCCATTAAACTTCTGCTCCGCCAACCACCAACCTAATGCTCCCTTCGCCCGTAGGCAAAAGAACCTTTCCTTTAACCGGTGACCGGCTCTTAATGCATCATCTAATGCCTGTTGATTAAAACCTTGCGCCTTAATCTTTCCTTATCCCCCTAAAAGCGAGTGCAAAAGTAGTTATTTATTTTATAACAACAACTATTCCAAATAAAGTTTTTGCCCTAACCCCACTTTCCCGCCACCAGCTACTTCCTTCTTCTGCCCTCTTACTTCTTAACGGGGTTGCAAAGATACTACGCAAAGCGACTAAAGCAATGGTTTAAGCAAAAGAAATGACAGAATATTATGAAATGGTTTCGGTTCTGTCCGGCCCAATGGAAACCAACTTAACCGGCACACCGGTCTCCTGCTCGATATAGCGGATATAGTTATTTAATTCAAAGGGTAGTTCATCCAGCGAACCGGGCACATCGGCAAATACGCCCCAACCCTTGAATGACTTATAAACCGGCTCCACTTCCTCATTCATCATCTCAAAAGATAGCTTGTCGGTTATCTCACCACTAGCCAATTTATAGGCGGTACATACTTTTATCTCATCAAAATGGCCTAACACATCGGCCTTCATCATAAACAACTGGGTTACCCCGTTGATCATCACGGAGTATTTAAGTGCCGGCAAATCGAGCCACCCTGTACGCCTGGGCCGGCCCGTAGTGGCACCAAACTCGTGGCCTACCTCGCGTAATTTTTCCCCGGTAGCCTCATGCAACTCGGTGGGGAAAGGGCCACTCCCTACCCTGGTACAATAGGCCTTAAAAACACCATACACCTCGCCAACAACTGCTGGCGGGATGCCCAAGCCGGTACAGGCCCCGGCAACCATGGTGTTGGAACTGGTAACAAACGGATAAGAACCGAAGTCGATATCCAATAATGACCCCTGGGCCCCTTCGGCCAAAACCGAATTGCCTTCTTTAAGTTTTTGATTGACAAAATACTCGCTATCAATAAGCGTAAACCCCCGTAAGAATTCAATGGCTGCAAAAAATGGTTTTTCCTCATCAAGCTCATAGTCAAACTTAAGGAAATCAAGCACTTCGAGGTGTTTGTTCTTCAGGGCTTCATAGCGCTCGTTAAAATCGGGCATAACAATATCCCCTACACGCAAGCCCTGCCGGCCAATCTTATCCTGATAGGTTGGCCCAATACCTTTTAAGGTTGAGCCAATTTTATCTTTGCCCTTGGCCTTTTCGTAGGCGGCATCCAGCAGACGGTGGGTGGGTAAAATAAGTTGGGCTTTTTTTGAGATATAAAGGTTTTGCCGGGGGTCTGCCTGCAAATCCTCAAGGGCCATGATCTCCCTTTGAAATATCACCGGGTCAAGCACCACCCCGTTGCCAATTACATTGGCAATACTTTTTCTGAAAATTCCGGAAGGTATCTGATGCAGGACGTGCTTCATGCCGTCAAACTCCAGGGTGTGCCCGGCATTGGGGCCACCCTGAAAGCGGGCCACAACAGTGTATTTAGGCGCTAAAAAATCAACAATCTTTCCTTTCCCTTCATCACCCCATTGGAGTCCGAGCAGAATATCTACTTTCATATATTTTATGCTAACAATTTAGACTTGGCCTCGGGTATGGTATCGTACACCTTAAAGATAGCCTGTAGCTTGGTGATGATTAACAGCTTTCGCACACTTTCAGATGGGTTAATCAGACATAGCTCCCCCCCCTTATTTCTAACTTTGGTAAGCAGGGTAATAAGCACCCCTATACCACTACTATTGATGTAGCGCACCGCAGAAATATCAATAATTACATTCAGGTTACCCTGGCCATTATATGTTTCCAGTTCCCCGGTAATGGCCTGACCGTTTTCTTCGCCAATCAGGTCTCCCTTTAAGGTTAAAATTAAAAAACGGTTATCGTTGTCAAATTTATAATCCATCTTATTTTTCTCTCTCCATATTCTTTTTTGCCTGGCAATCACCACAAATGCCGTACAAATTGAGTGAGTGGTGTACTATCTTAAAGTTCAGCAACTCACCTACCATAGTTTGAATATTGTGTACCCGGGGGTCACAAAATTCCACAACTTTATGGCACTCGGTACAAATCAGGTGATCGTGCTGTTTATAACCGTAAGATTTTTCAAACTGGGCCAGGTTTCTGCCAAACTGGTGTTTGCTCACCAAATCGCACTCCACCAACAGGTCGAGGGTATTATAAACGGTTGCCCGGCTAACGCGGTAGTTTTTGTTTTTCATGTAGATGTACAGTGACTCTACATCAAAATGGCCATTACGCGAATATATTTCTTCCAGAATGGCAAATCGCTCCGGGGTTTTACGCAATCCCTTATTCTCAAGGTAGGCAGTAAAAATCTTCACCACCTCATCAAAGCCGGTTGGATGTTCACTCATTTGGTAAAACGTTTCATGCCACAAATATAGGGGTATCTCCGGTACTTATTTAGATTGTTCAATGGTTCGGTGGGTAAAAGTTTCTTTTTTCCGGGTAACCTTTACCACCCCTTCAATGTTTTCCAATTGTTTAATGATTGTCATTAGTTCAGCATGGGTATCAATATAAAGTGATATACGGCCCTCAAAGATACCTGTGTCGGTATCTACTACAATAGAGCGCATATTTACATTATGCTCGCTGGAGATGACATTGGTTACGTCACTGATAAGCCCTACCCTGTCGGTACCAATGATTTCCAGGTCGGCAATAAACGATTTTTTATGTTTAGAGGCCCACTTGGCTTTAATTACCCGGTGCCCGTGGCTGGAGAGCAGTTCCGGGGCATTGGGGCAAGAAGTACGATGGATTTTGATCCCTTCCGTTACAGTAATAAAACCAAACACATCATCCCCCGGAATAGGGTTACAGCAGGCGGCCATCTTATAATCAATCACATCCAGGTCTTCGCCAATAAACAAAATGTCCTCTTCATCACCTTTGGCTTTTTTTTCTTTTTGCAGGGTGCGCAAGTCCTGAATGCTTTTCGGCCTGGACTTAATTATAGCCGTGGCAGAAACCGATTCTTTAAACCGTTTAAACTCTTTGGTTTCAATTACCCCCTTGCCCACATTATAAAGAAAGTCGGTGGTGGTTTTATAACCAAAAAAAGATGTCAGTTGGTTAAACACATCATTATCCAGCGGTATGCGCAGTTGCTTTAGTTTACGTTGCACGATCTCTTTGCCCAAATCTGCCACTCTGTGTATTTCATCTTTCAGGCCATGCTTGATCCCCGACCTGGCTTTTGAGCTGACCACAAAGCGCAGCCAGTCTTCACTGGGTTTTTGTTTAGAAGAAGTAAGGATTTCCACCTGGTCGCCATTTTGCAGGCGGTAATTCAACGGCACCAGTTTTTGGTTAACCTTGGCCCCGAGACAGGTTAAGCCTACTTCGGTATGCACCTCAAAGGCAAAATCAAGTGCGGTGGCCCCGTAAGGCAGGGTTTTCAGGTCGCCATTGGGGGTAAAAACAAATACCTCGTCATGATAAAGGTTCGACCTGAAATCATCAACAAAATCCAGGGCCGAGGAATCGCTGCTTTCCAGCATAGCGCGCACATTGGCGATCCACATCTCCAGCCCCTTGCCTTTTTGGCCCGGCTTATCCTTGTATTTCCAGTGTGCGGCAAAACCTTTTTCGGCAATTTCGTCCATGCGTTTGGTGCGGATTTGCACCTCTACCCAGCGGCCGGTGCGGCTCATTACCGTAGTGTGCAACGATTCATAGCCATTGGCCTTGGGTGTACTGATCCAATCGCGCAGGCGGTCGGGGTTGGGGCTGTAAAAATCGGTTACCAGCGAGTACACCTGCCAGCAGGCTGCTTTTTCATTTTCTTTGGTGGTGTTGATGATGATGCGGATGGCAAAAAGGTCATATACCTCTTCAAAGGGGATGTTTTTCTTGCGCATCTTAGACAAGATAGAATGAATGGATTTGGTCCTGCCTTTGATGCTATAATCAAATCCATGTTCATTCAAGGCCTGCTGTATGGGCCTGATAAACCGTTTAATATACCGGTCGCGGGCATCCTTGGTAGCACTTATTTTATCAACTATCTCGTAATACACTTTTGCTTCGGTATATTTTAAGTGCAAGTCTTCCAACTCTGATTTGATGGCATAGAGGCCAAGGCGGTGGGCCAGGGGGGCATACAGGAAGATGGTTTCCGAAGCTATTTTAAGCTGTTTGTGCTTCGGCATGCTGTCCAGGGTACGCATATTATGCAGGCGGTCGGCCAGTTTAATCAGGATAACCCGCACATCGTCCGACAGGGTGAGCAGCATCTTGCGAAAATTCTCGGCCTGTCCTGAGCTGCCATATTCAAAAACACCCGAAATTTTGGTGAGCCCATTGATGATTTTAGCTACCTTATCACCGAACGTATAACGAATATCCTCAAGGGTATAGTCTGTATCTTCAACGACATCGTGCAGCAGGGCGGCTACAATGGAGGTAGTGCCCAGCCCTATTTCCTCAACACATATTTCGGCCACGGCCAGGGGGTGGTAAACATAAGGCTCCCCCGATTTCCTGCGCATGCCTTCATGGGCAGAAACCGCCAGTTTAAAAGCTTTGCGTATTTGTTTGGCGTCATCCCCTTTCAGAAAAGGCTTCGCCTTACGCAACAGCCGCCTGTAACTGTTAACAATTTCCCGGTTCTCTTTAGCTAATGTTTCCTCCTGCATTTCCTGACACTGCTTCCGTACTACAAATTAAACGAAAAATATTGCCTTAGAGTAAAAATGTTTCTTTCTTTGCACTCCATTTGTGGATGTGGCACCCCGCTAGTTACCGGGATGAAGGTTCCACACCCGGAAAATGCGGATGTGGCGAAATTGGTAGACGCACTAGACTTAGGATCTAGCGCCTCACGGCATGGGGGTTCGAGTCCCTCCATCCGCACAAGAAGAGCTAACCCCCCGGTCACGATAGCCAATCATATCGGGATTGGGGGGTTTGGTTTTATATGCACTTAAATTCAACACTGTGGAAATCAATTTAGAAAAAAGGAACACTACCGAAGCTTTTATTAAAGTTAGCCTAAAGCCGGAGGATTACCAGCCTAAGGTAGAGCAAAAAATTAAAGAATATGCTAAAAAAGCCGAGGTAAAGGGCTTCAGAAAAGGCAAAGTACCAACTTCGGTTATCAACAAAATGTACGGCAAGTCAATCTTGGTTGATGAAATAAACCATGTCTTGCACCACAGTCTGGATAACTACATTAAAGAAGAAAAACTGAAAATAATCGGGGAGCCCATCCCCCGGCAGGAAAGCACCCAAAATATTGACTGGGATACGCAAACCGAGTTTGACTTTGAGTACCACATTGGCCTGGTAGATGATTTTAAACTTGATGTTTCAAAAAAACAAAAGATCACCAAATACGAGATAAAGGTAGATGCGAAAGTAAAAAAGGAAACCATTGACAACCTGAAGGAACAGTATGGCAATATGACCAACCCCGAAGTGTGTGAAGATGGCGATTCCCTCTTTGGCAGTTTTATTGCCGAAGGCAGCGAAGAGGAGCATAAAGGGTTGCTGGAACTCAACATGCTCGACAAAAAAGAAGCCAAACTGTTCATCGGGGCTAAGCCAGGCGACAGCATTACATTCGATATCCGTAAAACCCTGCAAGCCGATACCCTTATTGCCCAGGTACTGGGTATCGACATAAAGGAGGCCCCCGCAGTAAACGGCAACTACACCTTGCAGGTAAAAAATATCAACCGCAAGGTGCCGGCCGAAATCAACCAGGAATTTTTCGACCGGCTGTTTGGTAAAGATGTGGTAAAATCAACAGAAGAGTTTAACCGCAAAATTGAGGAGAGCATTACGGCAAACTACGCCAAAGAAAGTGACTGGCTGTTAGAAAGGGATATCAGAAAGCACTTCACCGAAAAAACCAAAATTACCACCCCCGATGATTTTTTGAAAGACTGGTTATTTTTAACCAATGGAGGCAAGGTAACCAAAGCGCAAATTGAGAATGAATTTGACCTGTACCTGCAGGATTTAAAATGGAGCCTGATCCGTAACCGAATTGCCGAGGACAACAAGATACAGGTTGACCAACAGGATATAACCGAGAAAACCAAAGTCATCCTGGCCGAACAGTTTGGCGGCCCGGGTATTTTGGCGCAACTTGGCGACAGGGTGGATGAGTTTGTAAAAACTTACCTTGAAGGCAACGATGGGCAGAACTACCAAAATGTGGTTCATCAGGTGCTGGCCGATAAGGTTTATGCTTTCATTAAAGAAAATGTTACGATCAGCAGCAAAAAAGTTTCGTTGGATGAGTTTCGCAAGCTGGCCGAGAAAGCATAGGAACCCTGACAAGGAAATATTGGTTAAGGTCCCGGGCCGGGACTTTTTTCTTGCCAATCGCGCAGGTATAGCTTCGCAAAAAGGCAATTAATTGCTTATTATTGAGAAAAAGAATATAACTATGAACACATCAGCGTTTAAAAAATTTGCCGTCCATAATCAAGGTATCAGCGGCTCAGATATAGATCGCTACCAACACCACGTAGAAGACATGACCCAATACATCATTGAAGAGCGCCCGGGAAACTTCCGCGCCATTGATGTATTTACCCGGCTGATTTCTGACCGGATCATCTTTCTGGGTATGGCCATTGACGATCATATTGCCAACATTATCACCGCCCAACTATTATTTTTAGAATCAACCGACCCTACAAAAGATATCATTATGTATATCAACAGTCCGGGGGGGTCGGTTTATGCCGGTTTGGGTGTATATGATACCATGCAATACGTTAAGCCCGATATTGCCACCATTTGCACGGGCCTGGCCGCGTCTATGGGGGCCGTACTGCTGGCGGCCGGCACCACCAAAAAACGGAGCGCCCTGCCCCACTCAAGGATCATGATCCACCAGCCGATGGGGGGCGCCCAGGGGCAAGCCAGCGATATGGAGATATCGTTGAAACAAATCCTGGAGTTAAAAAAAGATTTATACACTATTTTGTCGAAGCATACCGGTAAAACCTTTAATCAGATTGAAAAAGATTCTGACCGCGACTTCTGGATGCGGGCGGCAGATGCCAAGAAATACGGCATTGTTGACGAAGTGTTGACTAAACACGGTTAAAATTGCACAAATTTTATTATTTTTGCACTTATTTAATATAACACAACCCTTATGGCGGAAGTAACCTGTTCTTTCTGTGGCCGCAGCAAAAAAGATGTTGACCTGATGATATCCGGCATCCATGCTCACATCTGCGACAAATGTATTTCGCAGGCGCAACAGATATTAACTGAAGAAGGTAAGAGCAGTCCGGATGTCAGCACTCCGCAATTTAACCTGGTTAAGCCGGCCGACATGAAGAAATTCCTCGATGAGTTTGTGGTCGGCCAGGATGAAGCCAAGAAGTATCTGTCGGTTGCTGTTTATAACCACTATAAGCGGCTGATGCAGCCCCGTTCCGATGATGATGTGCAGATTGAAAAAAGCAATATTATCATGGTAGGCGAAACCGGCACCGGCAAAACCTACCTGGCCCGTACGCTGGCCAAAATATTGCAGGTGCCTTTTTGCATTGCCGATGCCACCGTACTTACCGAGGCCGGTTATGTGGGTGAAGATGTGGAAAGCATTCTCACCCGCCTCCTGCAAGCCGCCAATTATGATGTGGAAGCAGCCGAGCGGGGCATTGTGTATATTGATGAAATTGATAAGATTTCGCGTAAATCTGATAACCCTTCCATTACCCGTGACGTGAGTGGCGAAGGGGTGCAGCAAGCCCTGCTTAAGTTACTTGAAGGCACCACGGTGAATGTGCCCCCCCAGGGAGGCCGCAAGCACCCCGACCAGAAGATGATTACCGTTAACACCGAGAACATTCTCTTTATCGGTGGCGGGGCTTTTGACGGCATCAATAAAATTATTGCCAAGCGTATCAATACCCGGCCTATCGGTTTTGGCTCGGAGGCGAATGAGTTTGACCATATCGATGAGAAGAGCATCCTGCGTTATATCACCGCCCAGGATTTAAAGACTTATGGCCTGATCCCCGAACTGATTGGCCGGTTGCCGGTACTTACTTACTTAGAGCCGTTGTCAAAAGACACCCTGAAAAAAATACTTACCACACCCAAAAATGCCCTGATAAAGCAGTATGTAAAGCTGTTTGAAATGGAAGGTATAAAGCTGGAATTTGATAAAAAAGCCCTGGATTTTATTGTGGACAAAGCGGTTGACTTTAAGCTTGGCGCCCGTGGCTTGCGCTCTATCTGCGAAGCTATTGTAACCGATGCCATGTTTGAGCTGCCTTCGAAGGAAAGCGTGGATAACCTGGTGATTACCCGGGCTTATGCCGAAAAGAAATTCAGTAAGTCGAAGTACAGTAAACTAAAAGTAGCTTAGTTTTCCCTTAGTTCCTGCATTTGGGCTAAGGCCTGGCCCGCCTCATCCACCGGCAGTTGGCAGGTTTTGTTTACACATACATATATCAGGGTTTTGCCTGGCACCCGTTTGTCTTTCAGCAAAGCCAGTTCCCCCTCCTTATCGCCACCCAGTAATAGCGTGGCCGGTAAAAACTCTTGTGCCAGTTGTTGGCGTACAGGGTCATAATCATCCCCCATTATAGCCACTTCAAAAGGCTCTACAAGGTGCAGTTGATAAAGGTTAAACCAACCGTAATAAAATGCCGCATACTGTTGCATAGCCTCTGTAGCAGCC
>JALSJF010000254.1 GCA_026989505.1 Cyclobacteriaceae bacterium | reverse complement strand
GACGAAGGTACAGGTTGGCTTTCATCATGGACCAACCGGTTGTTGTTAGTGGCAGAAGCAAAGAGTACCGGGAAGTGTTGTTTGTTCAGGTAGTATTCCAGCATGGCTATTATCGGGCGGATGCTGGTTAGGCTTACTTTCACCGGCAGCCAGATGAGGGTAGTGTTATTGGCATGTTCAAGGTGGATGACCCCGTATTCCTGCATGCCATAATAGGTAAGCAACAGGCCGGCTGCAGCAAGCCCCACCACTTCCAGGCTGGAAGAATAAAGCAGGATGCTGAGCATACTTAGCGAAGTTACCAGCCCACCTACAACCAGAGGGGCAAGCTTTCTGCGCTTTTCCAGAATGACTTTGCCAATTTCCACCAGGGGTATTTTCAGGTCGAGGTTTTGGTAGCGGACATAGAAATTGCTGCCATCCAGTCCGATGTACCGGGGGTTACCTCCTTTACCGGGCAAATGATATAGTGCAAACACAGGGTGCAAAAATAGCGGTAAAGTACAGTACCCCGGTCAGGTTTTAGCCGAATAGTGTAACAAAAAGTCTTAAATTTGTGTTTATAACTAAGCGTTGTCCATTATCAAAAAGGAATTAATGAGGAAAAGCGGTGTATCCTTTATTGTTATCTTACTGTTGGCAATATTTTTTATGGGACAAAAGGCCCTTGCTACCCATATCCGGGCCGGTGAAATCACCATTGAACGAAAGAATTGCCAGAGCCTGACTTTTATTTTCTACATTACGGGGTATGTTGATCTGGTTGGCGGCGTGGTGCCTTTTGGTGGCGGAGTGCTTGATTTTGGCGATGGCACACCGCCCATTGAGATCATTCGTGATGACCCCAGGGTGGTAATCCTTGAGGATGAAGTGGACCTGGGTGGTGGCAATGGGGTAGGCCTTACCCGGTTTAAGGTAGAGCATACCTATAGTTCCAGTGGTACGTATATTGTTACCTATCAGGAACCAAACCGCAATGGGGGAATCCTGAATATGGATAATTCGATAAATACCCCGTTTTATGTTGAATCCATTCTGCGGATCGACCCGTTTTTAGGGTGTAACAACTCTCCGGTAATGCTCATCCCGCCTATTGATTTCGGCTGTGTAGGGGTGGCTTTTTACCATAACCCCGGGGCTTTTGACCAGGATGGCGATAGCCTGGCTTTTGAGTTTGTTGTCCCGCGGAAGGCAAAAGGCACCCCGGTTGACAATTACCGTACTATCACCGACCCCAGTTTTGGGGGCAGCCCCGAGAATGGCAGTGGGCCGGCCACGTTCAGTATAGATCCAATAACCGGGGATATTGTCTGGGATTCCCCGGGCAGGGCAGGTGAATACAATATAGCCTTTGTGGTCCGGGAATACCGCAAGGTTGAGGGGCAATGGTTTTTGATTGGCTCGGTGGTGCGCGATATGCAAATTATTATAAAATCCTGCGATAATAACCGCCCGGAATTGGAAATCCCCGATGATATTTGTGTGGAGGCCGGCACCAATGTGCAGGAGGTAATCAGGGCTTTTGATGTGGATGGTGATGATGTTAAAATTGAAGTATTTTCGGCCATTTTACACTTTCCGGTATCCCCGGCAACGTTCAGCCCCAACCCTCCTGAGTACCAACCGGTGCCGGCCAATTTGTTGTTTGAATGGCAAACCGACTGCGAGCATATCCGGGAGCAACCGTACCTGGTGCATTTTAAGGTAACCGATAAACCTCCGCAGGGGGTAGCCCTGGTTGAGTTCAGAACCCTGAACATTACGGTGGTGGCCCCTTCGCCAAAGGGGCTTACCAGCCAGGTTAACTCCGACCGCACCATTGACCTTACCTGGGACCCGTACCTTTGTGCCAATGCCGATAGTATTCAGATATGGCGCAGGGTGGATAGTTTTAGTATCCTCCCTGACCTCTGCCAGCTAGGCATGCCCGACAATACCGGTTATGTAATGATAGACAAGGTAAGCGCCCAGGCTACCTCTTATAAGGATGATAATAATGGCGGTAAGCTGGCCTTTGATGCCAAATATTGTTACCGGCTGGTGGCCGAGTTTGCCCCCCCGCAGGGAGGGGAGAGTTACGTGTCGGCTGAAACCTGTGGCATTATCAGGGCTGACGGGCCGGCCATTACCCATGTTACCGTTGATGCAACCTCCACCACCGATGGCAAGATAACGGTGAGCTGGCGCGGGCCGTTTGAAATAGACCAGGCTTTGTTCCCGCCACCCTACCAATACGAGCTATGGCGCGGAACCGGTTATACGGGTACTGCCGATACGCAGGTAATGCCCCTCTCGGCCGATACCACCTTTCAGGATACCGGTTTGGACACCGAGAGAACTATCTATCATTATGTGGTTAAGCTTTTTGATTCTTCGGGGGACGAAGTAAGGCAATCGGTAAGCGCTTCACAGGTACGGCTTGAACCAACCCCTTTACTGCAAAAGATAGAACTTTACTGGCAGGCCGATGTGCCGTGGACCAATAACGCGCAAACCTATCCGATGCATTATATTTACCGTGATCAGGTTAATAATAATAACTTAAATCAATTGGTGCTGATAGATAGTGTTAATGTGAATAACGAAGGGTTTTTTTATGTTGATGATGGTAGCTTTAATGGGGTGGAGCTGAGTGACCAAACGGTATACCGGTATTATGTACAGACTATGGGCACTTATGGTAACCCTAATATCCTGGCCCCGCAAATTAATTTCTCACAAATCATTGCCGCCCAACCCAATGACACAATTCCGCCTTGCGCCCCTCAGCTAAGTATTGAACTTCTTGATTGCGAGACATTTTTGGCGGACAAAGATTGCGACTATGCTACTTTCTTTAATGTGCTGTATTGGCGGTATGATGATACGTCAGCGGCATGCAAAGATGACTTGCGAGGTTACAATATTTATTTCTCTGCGTCCGGTGATGAAGGAACATTTGAATTAGTAGAGTCTGTACAGAACGATACCGTATTCCTGCATACCGGGCTTAATTCATTTAAAGGGTGCTATTACGTTACTGCCGTTGACCGGTCAAACAATGAGAGCGAACCCAGTGAAATAGTATGTAATGATAATTGCCCGTACTATGAACTGCCTAATGTTATCACGCCCAATGGCGATGGTATAAACGATACCTTTCGGCCGTTAGATGAAAATTCCGGGGTGACCGGGGCCCGGTGCCCCCGCTTTGTGCAATCGGTATTCTTCCGGGTATTCAATCGTTGGGGCGAACTTTTGTACACCTATAAATCCGGGGGGGAGAACAGCATATACATTAACTGGGATGGCCGTGATGCCCAAGGGCAGCGGCTGCCGAGTGGTAATTACTATTTTTCGGTTGATGTGGTATTTGATGTCCGCAGGAAAGAAGACAGGGAACAAACACTGACAGGGTGGGTACAAATCCTTTACTAAGTAGCCGGCCTGTAGTTTTTTTCGATACGGAATGTTTACTGTGCAACCGTACCGTACATATCCTCTTGAAATATGACCGGCAGCAATTGGGTTATGCCGGCCTCAATAGTACGCTGGCCGCCCGCCTTCTGCCGGAAGATTTACGGCAGCAACCGGCCACATTGGTTTTTTACGGGCAGGGGAAAATTTATTTAAGGAGCAGGGCTGCCTTTAACATTCTTAACTACCTGCGTTTTCCCTGGCCTTTGCTAAGAATATTCGCCATTTTACCGGTAAGGGTTACCGATTATGTGTACGACCGGGTGGCCCGCAACCGCTTTGCCTGGTTTGGCCGGGCCAAAGCCTGTCTGGTACCGACAGCCGAACAACAAAGCCGGTTTTTTGCCTGACCACTTGCTTGTGCATGCGGGTTATTCATTTATTTTTGCAACAAATAAACTACACCTATGAGAGCATATATTTATCCCGGTCAAGGTGCCCAGTTTCCGGGCATGGGCAAAGAACTGTACGAAAGCAACCGTGAGGCCAACGCCTTATTTGAGCAGGCCAATGAGATTTTGGGCTTTCGCATAACCGACATCATGTTTGCTGGCACTGAAGATGAATTGCGGCAAACCAAAGTTACCCAGCCAGCTGTTTTCCTGCATTCGGTTATCTTGTCGTTAACCCATAATGATTTTAAACCGGAGATGGTAGCCGGGCACTCATTGGGCGAATTTTCCGCCCTGGTAGCCAATAAGGCCCTGTCTTTCGAAGACGGTTTAAAATTAGTATATCAACGGGCGCTGGCCATGCAAAAAGCCTGTGAGCTTACGCCCTCTACCATGGCGGCCATCCTGGGCCTTGATGACGAGGTGGTAGAACAAATTTGTGCGGAAACAGATGAAGTAGTGGTGGCGGCCAATTACAACTGCCCCGGGCAACTGGTTATTTCCGGGTCGGTTAAAGGCATAGAAACAGCTTGCGACAAGATGCTGGCAGCCGGGGCCAGAAGGGCTTTGCCCCTTACCGTAGGCGGGGCTTTCCACTCCCCGTTGATGGAGCCCGCCCGGGTTGAGTTGCAAGCCGCCATTGAAGCCACCCATTTTGAAACCCCGGTATGCCCGGTGTACCAGAATGCTACGGCCAAACCCGCTACCGATACCGCTGTGATTAAAGAAAACCTGATTAAGCAGCTCACTTCTCCTGTGCGCTGGACCCAATCGGTACAACATATGGTGGCCGATGGGGCTACCCACTTTATTGAAAGTGGCCCGGGCAAGGTGCTGCAAGGGTTGGTAAAAAAGATTCACCGCCAGGCCGAAGTGAGTGGCTTGTAAGCTGCCCTGGTTAGCCCAACTATTTTGCCGGTAACCATCACCCATATCGATACCGCCTGTATTATTCTGGATATCAATGGTTTCCGTATCATGACCGACCCGGTGTTGGATAAGGCCGGTGGCCGGTATCATTTTGGTTATGGTTCTATCTCCAGGAAAAGCAGTAACCCGGCTTTGACGGCCGATGAAATTGGTTCGATAGACCTGGTATTGCTGAGCCACCACCAGCATCAGGATAATTTTGACCGGGCCGGACAGGCGTTTACCCGGCAGGTGCCCTTGGTTATTTCCACCCAACAGGCAGCCCGTAAGTTACCCAATGCTATCGGGCTGGCCCCCTGGGAGGTAGTTGCAATAGCCACCGCCAAAGTGCCCGGTTTGTGTGTTACCGCCACCCCGGGCCGCCATCATCCGGCCTGGCTGCCGGAATTTTTTACCGGTAAAGTAACCGGTTTTATCATTGCCTATGCGGGGCAACAGGAGGGCGTAATCTATATATCGGGCGATACGGTACTGGACAAAAAATTGCACCGGATCGGGCAAAATTATCGGGTGGATATTGCCATTCTCCATCTTGGGGCTGTACGTTTTCCTTACCTTACCGGTTTTTCAAAATACACCATGGAGGCCAGGGATGGTATAAAACTGGCCACAGACCTACGGGCCAATAAAGTCATTCCTGTACATACCAGTGGCTGGTCGCACTTTAAGGAAGACCAGGGGCAGGCTAAAGCCCTGTTTGCCAGTTCTGCCGTAGGCGGAAAAACCATTTGGTTAACTTCCGGAGAGGAAACAGTTATCGGTTAACCGGTTAGGGGAATGGTTAAGGTAAACGTACTGCCTACATCTTTTTCGCTGACAAAGGTGAGGTCGCCATTAATTTTCTCGGTCATTTCGCGGGCAATGTAAAGCCCAAGCCCGGAGCCGGTAGCTGCTTCCGTGCCCCGGTAGAACATCGTAAATACCTTATCTTTTACTTCATCGCGCATGCCCAGGCCGCTATCGGCTACCTGGATAACCAGCTTGTTATCCTTTATTTTGGCTGAGATATCCACAAAGGGTTCTTTTTTGCGCAGGTCGTTGTATTTTATGGCGTTGGAAACCAGGTTGTTTAAAATTCTCGATACCCGGGTTTTGTCCAGCTTGATTTTCTTGTCAACCTCAATATGGGTGCGTATAGCAACTTTGCCGGTGTTTTCCAGAAAGCGGTTATTTTTGATAACTTCCTTGATCAACTCGTGTATGTTTACCTCGGTAAATATTAATTCCGTGCGGGCATTGCGTGAATAATCAATAATATCCTGGATAAAATCATCAAGGCTGTTCACCCGCTCTTTCATCATCTCGAGGTATTTGGTTATTTCTTCGGGAACGCTTTCTTTTTCCAGTTCGGCCAGGTTAATCAAGCCCATAATAGAGGCCAATGGCGCCCGCAAATCGTGGGAGGTACTGTAAACAAAACGGTCAAGTTCCTGATTGGTTTTCTCTAAGGTGAGGTTTTTCTCGTTAATTTCGTGGGCCAGTTTTTCCGTATGCTGCTGGCTTTCTACCAGTTTCTCTTCGGCTTTGTGGGTGATGGTCAGCAGAAAATCTATCCCCAGGCTTAACAGAACGATGGAAATAATCAGGTTCAGGGCGAAGGAAATGGTTGGGTCTGTAGGTTGCAGGTTGATGCTGCCATAGGGCTGATAATCACTAATAACCAAAACCGCATTAAGTAGGATAGCAAGCAAGGCCAGGCTATATGAATACTTACGGTATTTGTACTCAAAAGCAATAAATGAAAAGGCAACCAAAGGAAAAAATAACAAAAATATACCAACCCCTTTAGGTACCACAGCCGAAAAGGAGAAGAGCATAAAGTTAGCACTTAGCAGTACAATAGTTTTCGCCAGGTTATGTTGCTCTTTTTCATTAAGGAAATAGCCACTCATCAGCACCACAACAAAAACCAGGTCGAAGGTCATTACCAGGGGGTAGCCGTCAAGTAAATCATAAATAGCCTGGATTACGGCCGCTCCGCTGCCAATAATACAGAACTGCGAAAACAGGACATTCCTCTTGTGTTTCAGGTAGTTACTGTAATCACTGCCGGGGCTTATCAGCTTTGACCAATTTCTGATTTGCAAAAAATTTAACATCTAAAAATTTAGGGTTTCAAAAGCACAATATAGAACAATTATTTGATATTGACCGGTGCCGGTTTAATCAATTTAACGGTTAATGGGTCAGGGCATTGCCCGAGTAGTTGCAGATTGGTTAACCCAAGGGCCGGATGCACAAAATCAGGCGCCAGTTCGGCCAAAGGTGCCAGGGTAAAACGTCTGTTGGCTATTTCGGGGTGTGGGATCATTAAATCCTGATGGCGAAAAACCTGCTGGCCATAGTAAAGGATATCAATATCGATTATCCTTTCACCCCATTTTTTATGGCGTACACGGCCAATTCGCTCTTCTATAGCCAGCAACCTGTTTAGCAAGTCGAGTGGTGGTTTGTTACTTTCCACCTCAACAACCTGGTTAAAAAATGCCGGCTGCTCTTCAATGCCCCAGGCGGCTGTTTCATAAATTGCCGAACAACGTTGGATACGGCCAATATCTTCGCTGATAAGCTGTTGGGCGGCTTGCAGGTTTTGTTGCCTTGCCCCCAGGTTTGCCCCAAGTAATAAAAATATGGCATTACTCATATGCAAAGATAGAAACTTATCTTCTTATAGCTGTTTCCCTACCTGTTTCATGCAATAAGTTGATAAAATTAAGTTTGCTTGACAAATTATTTTATTTTTGGCATGGTGTAAACTTTAACAATATGAAATTCTTACGCAATTTTTTGGCTTCGTTCCTGGCCCTGGTGGTATTTATGTCCTTGGGCTTTTTCCTTTTCTTCATTCTGATGATGGCTATGGAGGACAAAGAAACTTTTTCGGTAAAAGAAAACTCGGTGCTGAAAATAAATTTTACCCAACAGTTGGCCGACCGGGACCATAATGACCCTTTTGGGGCAATGCCCTGGGCCAGTGATATTAACCGGATAGGTATCATCGAGTTACGCCAAGCCCTGGAGCATGCAGCCGGTGACGAGAACATCAAAGGGGTGGTGTTATACGCCCCTTCGTTGAATGGCGGTTACGCGCTGGGGCAGGAAGCCCGGCAAATACTGGCCGATTTCAAGCAATCGGGCAAGTTTATCTGGTCTTATGCCGAATTAATGACGGAAGGCGGCTACTATCTTTCCTCGGTGGCCGACAAGGTGTACATCAGCCCGGAGGGTATGGTAGAATGGAATGGCCTGGCCATGGTAATCACTTTTTATAAAAGGGCTTTTGAAAAACTGGATATTGAACCGCAGATATTCCGGGTGGGGGATTATAAAAGTGCCGTTGAGCCGTTTATGCTCGAGAAAATGAGTGCAGCAAACCGTGAGCAGGTAAAGTCGATGATAAATTCTATTTACACCAGCATTGTGGAGGAAATAGCTGCAGATGTGGACCTGACCAAAGAGCAATTGCTGGAATTATCCCAAAACATGACGGTACAATCGGCCCGGGATGCGGTTGAGCAGGGGTTGATCACCGGGCTTCTGTATAAGGATGAATTTGAGGAAATGCTGGCGGATAAGCTGGAGGTTGAGCACGCCAAGGACATCCGTTATGTTTCTTACCGGCAGTATAACAAGTCATTCAGCAATTATGTGAAGGCGAAGGATAAGGTAGCGGTGATTATAGCCGAAGGCGCCATTATGATGGGGAAAAAGGAAAAAGGTATTATTACCCCGGGGCAGTTTACCAAAGCCTTGCGCAAAGCCCGGGAAGATGAGCGGGTAAAGGCCGTGGTTTTCCGCATCAATTCCCCCGGTGGTGATGCCCTGGCTTCCGACCTGATCTGGCGGGAGGTGGTAAAAACCGCTGAGGTTAAACCTGTAGTGGCATCAATGTCAAATTACGCTGCCTCGGGAGGCTACTACATAGCTATGGCGGCCGATACCATTGTGGCCGAACCCACCACCTTAACCGGCTCCATCGGTATTTTTGGCATGATCTTCAACTTAGGCGATTTTATGGCCAACAAACTGGGCATCACTATCGATAGCGAGAGCACCGGCACTTTTTCCAATTTATACACCTCTTCCCGGGCCCTGACCGATGCCGAAAAAACCATTATCCAGAATAGTGTTAACAATGGCTATGAAACCTTTACCACCAAAGCGGCAGCCGGCAGGGGTATGGATATCGATGAGCTGAAGGCCGTGGCTTCGGGCCGGGTGTGGACGGGCGTGCAGGCTAAAGAGAATGGCCTGGTAGATGTGCTCGGGGGATTGCAAACCGCCATTGACCTGGCCGCCCAAATGGCCGGCCTTGAGGTGTATAAGGTACGTTATTATCCGCAAAAGAAAACGGCTATTGAGGAGTTGCTGGATGAGTTGGCCGGGGCCACCGAGGCCCGGATAATGAAAGCAAAACTCGGGGAACTCTACCCTTATGTTGACTTGCTTGAGAAGGTAGAAAATATGCGTGGGGTACAGGCACGGCTACCTTTTGAGATTGAAATTAAATGAGGAAGGTATATTTTCTAACTACCTGCAGTACGTCTAAACGTATTATTGCCGACCTGGGGCTGAAGGAAAAGGGGTTCGTTTTTCAGGATATAAAAACCACACCTGTAACGGCTGCCCAACTGGCCGCAATGTATGCGCTGGCGGGCAGCTATGAGGCCCTTTTTTCTAAAATTGCCCGGAAGTATAAAGCGCTTGGTTTGAAAGATAAAAAACTTACCGAAGATGATTTTCGTGATTATATCCTGCGGGAATATACTTTTCTTAAGCGCCCGGTAGTAATTATCGACCAGCAGATTTTTGTTGGCAGCAGCAAGAAGAATGTAGCGCGGCTGGCTGAAGCCGTCAAGGATTTTTAACCCGGCTTATTCACGATTTTCGTGAATAATAATGATATTTATTAACTTACAAACGCCTGTTTATCAGTTAATTATATCAGGGGATCCGCTGCACCGGAGTCTAAGGGGGCGGGTTAACCCATGCCGGCATAGGTAGCCACATCTTTGGCGGTGATGGGGTTGTTGCCCAGGATAACCAGCCGTTCTACCACATTGCGTAATTCACGGATGTTGCCTGTCCAGGGTAATTTTTGCAAAGCCTTCAGTGCCTCTGCGGCAATGTCTTTGGGTTTATTGCCATATTCATCGGCTATCTGGTGCAAAAAGTGGTTTACCAGTTCGGGGATATCTTCTGTGCGTTCGGCCAGGGCGGGTACTTTTATCAGGATTACCGCCAGCCGGTGGTAGAGGTCTTCGCGAAAATCACCTTGGGCTATTTCTGCCGGTAAGTCTTTGTTGGTGGCGGCCAGCACCCGTACATCTACCTTTATGTCTTTGTTGCCCCCCACGCGGGTTATCCGTCCTTCCTGTAATACCCGCAGCACTTTGGCCTGGGCTGAGGCGCTCATATCGCCTATTTCATCCAGAAAAAGGGTGCCGCCATTGGCCTGCTCAAACTTACCGATACGTTGTTTTACGGCCGAGGTAAACGAGCCCTTTTCATGGCCAAACAGTTCACTTTCAATAAGTTCGGAGGGTATGGCTGCGCAGTTTACCTCTACAAACGGGGCTTTGGCCCGGTTGCTTTGTTCGTGTAACCAGCGGGCTACCAGTTCCTTGCCCGAGCCGTTGGGGCCGGTAATCATCACCCGGGCATCGGTAGGGGCCACCTTGGCAATGGTTTCTTTCACCTGCTCAATAGCCCGGGAGTTGCCGATGATAGCGTATTTTTTAGAGACCTTTTTGCGCAGCACTTTGGTTTCCGACACCAACGATTTCTTGTCGAGGGCATTGCGGATGGCCAGCAGCACCCGGTTAAGGTCGGGTGGCTTTTCGATGAAGTCGAAGGCACCCTTACGGGTGGCTTCCAGGGCGGTGTCGATGGTGCCGTGGGCCGAGATCATGATAAACTGGGTGTCAATGCCTTCATCCAGCACCTTTTGCAGCAGGGCCATGCCATCCATCTTGGGCATTTTTACATCGCTCAGCACCACATCAAAGGCCTCTTTTTGTAATTTCTCCAGGGCTTCCTGGCCATTGGCGGCATCTTCTACCTGGTAGTTTTCATCTTCAAGGATTTCACGCAGCACATAGCGGATACTCTGCTCGTCATCAACAATTAATACTTTTGCCACGGCTGTTGGTCGGGTTAAAATTTGGCTAAAGGTAAATAAAAAATGCAGACCTGTAAGCCGGGTTCTGTATTCCGCCCCTGGCGGAACCCTTATCATTTATCTGGCCCCGCCATCACTGGCGGGATCAATCAACCTACCCATTTCGCTATGCCGTTGCCGGTATATACCGGTACGGCATTATGGACGAGCAGCCCACGGTTTTGCAACCAGCGAAACCTATTTGGTCTTTCAACACGCAAGGTTTACCGTGCCCCTGATGTCACCACCAGGGCGGTGGGCCCTTACCCCACCTTTTCACCTTTACCCTCCGAAGCCTTGGCGTAGGAGGGTTTCCCTACCTCGCAGGAGGGTTTCCCACCCCTACAGGAGGGTTTCCCTACCTCGCAGGAGGGTTTCCCACCCCTACAGGAGGGTTTCCCTACCTTACAGGAGGTTCCTCCTCCCTCACCCGTGACTTCTTCCCGGAGGGAAGTCTGTTTTCTGTGGCACTAGCTGTCACCGTAGTGATTTTACTCAACTACAGCGCCTTCCTGTTAGGAAGTGCGTTGCTCTATGTTGCCCGGACTTTCCTCCCTATAGTATTGTTACTACAGGGCGATAAGGCGGTCTGCACTACAAAAATACGAAATTCAATAATGAAAGTTGCCGGTTAATACACATCTTCTCCGGTAATGCGTTTTTCCTGCTCATCGGCAAAATTGGCTATTTCGGTTACAATGGCGGTGGCCAGTTGGGGGTCCATGTTTTCATCGAGGTAGCCTACCACCTGCAGAAAACCATCTTTAATGGCCAGTTTGCCAAAGGTTAAATTTTTCTCCAGGTGAAAAAGTTTGTCCGGGGTTTTATCTTCCTCACAAATTTTAGAACTGATTTGAATGTATTTCAGATGCTCGTGCCGTACGTATTCGGCCAATACCGACTGGTACCGTTTTGAGGGTACGGGAATCACGACAAAAGATTTGTTGTCGTCATAGGCCGTATGGGTGCCATTAACGTTCTTCGACACTTTTTCCATTAATTGCGAGAGGTCCATAACTTCATTATAAGTTGTTTTATGCCTTGAAGATACAATTTTTTCACGATATTAATGCGGAACCTTGTATTGAATTTCTTCCGGTTTAAGGGCGCTGGTAGAGGGTTCAATATTGGGTTTTTGCTCCTTTTCCTTCTTGGGGTTCCTGAACAGATCGCTTAGTTTATCAAAACTGGTGGTGTAAATCAGGCTGAAGCCCCCGGTAATCAGCGCCTGGCTGGCACTACCGGTACTGGAGTTTAGCTGGTTGTAATTGGTTTTGTTAAACAGTTTAATCCGTAGTTTACCATCATCCGACAACAAATATTCCAGGGTCCAGTCCCCGGCAATGCTGCCTACGGTAGCTTGGTTATTAGGGTTGGTAAAGCCGCCATCGCGGGTAACAATCAGCTTACCCTCCATAAAGGCATAAGATACCCGTAACTGAAAGGTATTCAGGGCGTTTTCGTCCAGTTGGCCCAGGTCCATATCTATGGTAAGGTTCTCATCCACCTGGCTTATCCAGTAGCTCAACTGGTTAGACACGAACTCCGAAACACTGGAGCCAATAGTGCCTGAAGAAGAAAAAGAGTTGGGCGGGGAAAACTTACGCAGGATCAACAGGCTGAAAACCTGGCGGTTAAGCTCTTGCTGGTCGGTGGCAATGGTGTTGAGGAAGGCTTTGACCTGGGTGTCTAGGTCAACATTCGATTTGGGGTAGTCGTCAATGATGATAGCAAAGGCGATATCGGGGCTTAGCAGGGGGCCGTTGATGCCCAGCAACACCTCGGTAGGGTAGATGCGTTTCACATCGGGCATGTCCTGGTAGGCTGTGTCCACCAGCGGGGCCAAAGAAGTGGCTACCTTATAAGTAGCATCAATAGCCATGATACCGTTGTAGGGATCGCCCGACCAGGTAATTTTACTTTTGGGCTGAATAGTAAACTCTTTATTGACAATATTATACATGGTAAAATTATACCGGCCATCTACTATCTCATAGGTGCCCAGCATGGTGAACTCGCCCTGGGTGTTGATATTCATGCTCAGGTGCCCCTTGCCCCGGCCACGGATGATATCGCCACTGTTAATGTCAAAAATAATTTCGCCATAGGCATCTTCGGTAACTTCCAGGTCAAATTCCATGTTGATGCCGGTGATTTTTACGTCTTCTTTAGCTTCAAAATCCAGGCTGTTCAGGCTGTCGGAAAAATCTACGAAAGAGATAAAGTCCTCAAACTTGGATGTTTGTGAATCACCCACAGGCAGGAAGAATTTGGTGCCTTTGTTGGTAATGGCCTTGGCCCTGATGGTGATATCTTCTACGGGGCCGGTAAAGGTTACCGTACCCGTGCCAATGCCGGTACCATAGTACAGGCTGTTATCGCTGGCCGTGGTGTTCAGCACTTTAAAATCCGTCATTTCACCCCGCAGGTCAAGCCTGAAGTTTTTAAAATGCCGGTGGGTAAATTTACCGTTGAGGCTGGCATGGTGGCCGGCATCATCGGTTAAGGCCAGTTGTTGCAGGTAAATATTGCTGCTATCAAATGCCCAGGTACCTTCTACAGTATAAAAAGTATTCAGGTAGTTTACCCTGAGCCCGGCCTGGTGAAAGGCCCCCTGGCCGGTAACCACCGGTGAGCGTACCGGCCCGGCAATGTGGATGTTACCGGTAATATTGCCTTGCAGGTCGCTGAAGATAGTTTCAATGAAGGGCTCCAGCATATTCAGCCGGGCATTCATAAAGGCAGCGTTAAGGTTGAGGGCATTTTGCCTGTCTAAGGGGTTGAAAACACCGTTCACCAAAATAGTTGGCTGGTCGTTGCGGCTGACGATAAACTGGATTTCAAATAGTTTACTGTGCTGATCCCAGTCGTTGGAACTGTAAATATCGCCTATCTCAAACTGGTTGATAGCCAATTGGTTAATATAAATATTGCTCACCATGGTGGGGGTTTGGTAGAGCCCGGCCAAACTAAACTCACCACTCAGGCGGCCACTGATTTCTTTGTTGATCAGGGGGTTGACCAGGTTAAGGTTAAGGTTGCTGGCCTTGATGTCCAGGCTTTTTTCAGGGGTAGGGCTGATCACCCCATTGGCCGAGATCATTTGCTCACGGCTAAAGATGTTCAGGTTGCTGACCCTGATTTGCCGGTGGTTCAGGGTGATGGTATTATTGTCCTGGATCTGCCAGGTTTCCCCCAGCAGCGATAAATTGGATTGGTTAAAGTGAACCTGGGTGGAGTCGGGGTAAAACCGTACCTCGCCATATATATCATTCACGTTATTGATGTTGGGCTGGGTATGGTACCAGTTGAAATCGATGACATTATTATCCCATACTGCGCTGACGATGAGGTTGTCCAACTCAGCCCCGTTGGCCAGTTTTTGCCTGGCCGACTGCACGTCTATGGCGGCCAGGATAGCCGGTTGGCCAACAATTTTAGTGGCATTAATACTGATGGTGTTGCCGGTTAGTAAAGTGCCGGCATAGGTGAGGCTGTCGTTGGTAAGCTGCAGGGCAAAACTGCTGGCTTTACCGTGCCGGAACTGTAAATCAAGGGCTGTGGTTTGGTGCAGGTTAAGGGCCGGCTCAAAAAGGCTGATAAACTGGTGGATATCCTTAAAGCGGGCACGGGCATTAATGGCATAAGGCTGGCTGTTATCGGGGTGCGGGTATTCCTGATAAAACCGGGCTATGGAGTCTTTATTGTTTTGCAGGGAGAGTTGGTACTCTTTTACCATATAGCGGAAATCTTTATAGGCAGAGGTGAAGTTGAAGGCGCCCCACATTTTAACATTGGCCCTATCGGTAAGTAGCTCCACTTCACGCTCCCGGCCGCGTTTTAATGAAGACAGGGTAAGGGTTTTGATCAGTAATTTGTTTTCCTGGTGGGTGGCAAAGAAATCTTCCAGAAAAACACGGCCAATAATGCTGTCGATAGCAAACCCGCGGAAATCGGCTTCTATTTTTGTTTTTATGCTGGCCGCCTCTTGGGTGAGGTTAAGTTGCCTGAGGTTGGCCAGGGCCAGCTCGCCTTTGATCATTACCTTGTTCCTGCTGTGGCGCAGGTCAATTTCGTTGATGGTGTGCAGCTTCAGGTTCGGGTCGTCCACGGCCAGTAATCCGGAGAAAAATTCGTGTTCAAATGTGCCATTGGTAGTAATATTGGTGTAATTATAACCATTAAGCCAGAGGCTGTCGATAGTGCCGTCAAAAGTAAAATTGGCATTGGCCATCTTTATGCCCCGGCCTTTGATACGGCCGTGGACGGTTGTTTTACCTACCAGGCTGTTTTCCAGGTACTGCCCAATATCAAAGTTGTGCAATTGTAATTTGCCACTGTAGGCCGTGTATTCGGGGTTGGGGGCAACCTTCAGGTTGATATCGGTACTAATGCGGCCCAGGTCGGTATCAAAACGGCCATAGGCCACAAAATCGGTAGGGTAGCCGGTAAACGAGCCGTTCAGGTGTACATGGCGGAAGCGGTTATAGGCTTTAAACTTTTCTGATGGCACATACTGCTCAATATCTTTTTCATTAATGGTGGAATTTTCTAACCGGATATCAATAAAGGTGTCGTTTATGTTGGGCAGGCCCGAGAAATAGACCGTGCCGGCCAGGGTGCTGCCGGTACCCAGCTTAAGTACCATATCTTTCACCCTGAAGTCTGCGATTTCCCCGGTAAACAAACCGCTTAGCCGGTAGTTATCGGTAATGTTGTTGAAATACGTACTAAAGCGGCCCAGGTCTTTGCTGCTGACCCTGGCCTGGTCAAACTCAGCCTCGATATAGACGCTGTCAATAAATGTGCTCAGGTCGGCATAGCCATTATAGGTTAATACCAGGTTCTTATTCAATACCGAGTGGCCAATTTCCAGGTTAAGGAAGTCAAAGCGCATTTGCCGGGGGGAGATAAGGTAGCTGGTTTGCATATCCTGTACGGCCAGCCCTGTGGTACTTTCCCTGGCTTGCAGGCTGATGACATCCACCATAAAACTGTCTTTAACCACCATCAGGGCCCGAAATTGCCCTTCAATATCCAGGACACTGAAATTATAGGGATTAAAATAACTGCCGGCCAGCGAGCGGTGGCCGTTTACATAATAAAAATTACTGCCGGTCAGGTAAATTTCGTCAATGCTAAAGCTGCTACGGCCTTCCCTTTTCTTTTTTGTTTTAAAAATTTTATTGAGCCGGTTGATCAGACGGGAAATATTCAGGGTGTCGCGGGGCTGCTTGTGCAGGTACAGGTTGAGATTGGCGGCCGTTACCTTATCGAGGTTGACCTCTCCGCGCAAAACACTGACAATCTTATAGTTTATCTGCAATTTGTCAAGGGCCAGTAGCTCCTGCTGGCGGTCATCGGTCACGGTCAGCCCCTGCAGGCTGAACCTGTCGAACCAGGCAATACTTACCTCGTTGATTGTGATGGCAAAGCCGGTTTTATGGGATAATTTGCGGGACAGGTACTGTGCCAGTTCGGTTTGCACGGCCGGAATATTTACCAGCACCAGAAAGGCCGTAATGTTAATCAGGATGATGAGGGTTATCCAGATAAAGAGTTTAATAAACCTATTTTTCTTTTTGGGTTGCAAATTGTAATACGCTTATACTGATATAACTGCCGGCTGCCGGCTGCCGGCAAATTGCCAATTTTTGCTAAATTATTTAATCTCAAGGCAATTACGGCTGTATGGGTTCCTGTTTTTGGCCGTTGCCCCGCGGGTTTGACAGGGCGCCCCTCCTTCCGGGTTGGTTTATTCGGGCCGCTGCTGCTCCTTTTTTTGTTTTATCACCAGGAGTTTTTGTTGCCGGAGGTAGTAGGGGGCAGGGTGTCTTTCTACTTGCCATAGAGGTATTGTATTAGGGCCGTTATAGATGAGAAAATCGGCCATAGCATAGACCTTAACCTCATGTACTTTGAGGTAGGCAAGCGTGGCGGTTAGCACGGGGGAGTAAACGGGCGGCAGGTTGCGGGCAAAAGAACGGGGTGCCGTGGTTTGTGTAAGGCCGGCAAGCCAGTTGGTCTTGATGGTCAACGTATCTTTCGCCTGCCCGAAACTTAGGGTGCCTGACAGTAAGAGGACAAAAAACAGGAGGAAAGATTTTATTTTCATGGCGCTATGTTTACATATGCCGGACAGACTTTCCGGCTGTGCTAGTTGCCTGCTAATCGTCCAACTACCTAAATATAAGAATTTTATCTTGATTTTAAACCTTTTCCGGCATTAATTTGAACATAACCCGTGCCGTTTCCCGGTTTTTAGCAGGAATACCGGATGCGATAACTCCCGGCAGCAAAATCCCGGGGATTATGCTGATATAATTTCAAATTGCCGATTTTTGTCAGATTATTGATCAGCAAAAGCAACTACGGCTGTATGAGCATCATAATTTTGGCCATTGAATCCTCCTGTGACGAAACTTCGGCTGCCATCCTGAAAGATGGCCGGGTGTTGAGCAATAGTATTGCCACCCAGGAAGTACATAAGGCGTTTGGCGGAGTGGTGCCGGAACTGGCCTCACGGGCGCACCAGCAAAATATTATTCCTGTGGTGGACGAGGCCATTAAAACGGCCGGGGTAGCCAAAGAAGACTTGTCGGCTATTGCTTTTACCCGGGGGCCGGGCTTGCTGGGGGCGCTGATTGTGGGCACTTCTTTTGCCAAGGCGTTGTCGCTGGGGCTCAACATCCCGTTGATTGAAGTAAACCACATGCAGGCCCATATCCTGGCCCATTTTATTGAGGACCCAATGCCCGGTTTTCCGTTTATATGCCTTACGGTGAGTGGCGGGCACAGCCAGCTTGTGCTGGTAAAAGATTACCTTGTCATGGAAGTGATAGGGGAAACCCGCGATGATGCTGCCGGGGAGGCTTTTGACAAATCGGCCAAGTTGTTGGGGTTAGACTACCCGGGCGGCCCGTTGATTGACCGCTACGCCCGCCAGGGGGATAGCCAGCGCTTTACCTTTGCCAAGGCCAAAATTCCGGGTTATGATTATTCGTTCAGCGGCCTTAAGACCTCGGTACTTTATTTTTTACGCCAACAATTGCAACAAGACGGTGACTTTATTAAAAACAATATCCATGACCTGGCTGCCGGCATTCAGAAAACCATTGTGGAAATGCTGACGGAAAAACTGGTGCTGGCTGCCACCGACTACGGGATTACCGATATTGCCATTGCCGGGGGAGTGTCGGCCAATAGCGGTTTGCGCCAGGCGATAGAAGACCTGGCCGGCCAACATCAGTGGCGCACTTTTTTTCCGGCTTTCGAATATTGTACCGATAATGCCGCCATGATTGCCATGGCCGGTTATTATAAATACCGGCAGCAGGAATTTGTTAGCCTGGATATTGCACCTTTGGCCAGAATGCCACTAATTTAGTAGTTGCGGCTAATGAAACATATTTTTAAACCAGGCGATGTAAAATACTACCGCAAAGTAGTGACTACGGCAGATTTGGCTACCTTTGCGGCCGGGCAGGTACACCCCGTGTGCGCTACCTTTGCCCTGGCCCGGGAGATGGAGTGGGCCTCGCGCTTGTTTGTGCTGGAGATGCTGGATGAGGACGAGGAGGGCATAGGCACCCAACTTAGTATTAAGCACCTGTCACCGGCCCTGGCGGGCGAGGAGTTGCAACTGGAGGCCCGGGTGCAATCGCTTGCCGGCCATGAAATACTTTGTGCCCTTGAGGTAAAGGTTGGCGACCGCCTGATTGCCACCGGGGTTACCGGTCAAAAGATATTGAAGAAAAGTAAAATAGCAGGTTTGCTGCGCAATATTAACCATGGCGGAAAAGAAAAATAGGTTTGCAAGTTTTGTCAATATCCGCAATAAGCGGGCTTCGTATGAATATGAATTCCTCGATAAATACGTGGCCGGCATCATGCTCAAAGGCACCGAGATAAAGTCCATCCGTGAGGGCAAAGTAAACCTGCAGGATGGTTACTGCTATTTTAATGGTGCAGAAGTCTTTGTCAGGAATATCCACATCAGCCCGTATAAGCAAGGTACCCATTTCAACCATGAGCCCACCCGTGAACGTAAATTGTTGCTGCATAAACGCGAAATCCGCAAGCTGAAACAAAAATCTGCCGAAAAAGGGCTTACCATTATTCCCGTCAGGCTATTCACTAACGACCGCGGCCTGGCCAAACTGGAAATTGCCCTGGCCAGGGGTAAAAAAATACACGATAAACGGCAATCGATAAAGGAAAAGGACTTGCAACGTGAATTAAAACATTTAGATTAGCATTATGCCCGTACTGGAAGAAAAAGGCGTATGCCGATTGAGTGTTGTGCCGGTGAGGACCAGGCCACTGGAGTCTTCGGAAATGGTAACCCAGTTACTGTTTGGCGACCATTATAGTGTTATGGAGCAGGACAGCCGGGGCAAGTGGGTACGGATAAAAGTTTATTTTGATGGCTATGAGGGCTGGATAGACAAAAAGCAACATTATGCCATTACCGATGAATACTTTGCGCAGATCAACAGTGCCGATTATAAGGTTTGCCTGGATTTGTCCACCACCATCTTATTCAAAAAACATACCCTGAACATCCTTATGGGCAGCATTTTGCCCATTGCTTCGGTAGAGCTGTTTAAAGTAGAAGAACAACTGGCCTTTAACGGGGAAGCAAAAAGCCTGGGTGAAGTGTGGCCCTTTGAGCGTCTGAAGCAGGTGGCTTTTAAGTACCTGAATGCCCCTTACCTTTGGGGGGGCAGAACCCCATTTGGTATCGATTGCTCGGGCTTTACGCAAATGGTATTTAAAATCTGCGGCTACCGGTTAGAGCGCGATTCGCCTATGCAGGCCAACCAGGGACGTAAAGTGGCCTCGCTGGCCGAGGCCCGGCCGGGGGACTTGTGCTTCTTCGGTACCAAAACCAAAATCAACCATGTCGGCATTTTGTTGGAGGACAGTACCGTTATCCATGCTTCGGGCCATGTAAGGGTAGATAAAATTACTGAGGAAGGGATCATCAATATAGATACCGGGGTTAAATCCCATACGCTGAACTGTTTGCGCAGGATAATTAAATAGGCTTATGTGCGTATTTTAACTTGAGATAGTGTAATTTTTGGGTTTTAAATTTTGATAACGTGCGGGCTTTAGTTTTAAATCAGGATTTCCGGCCGATTTCGGTTTGCTCAATTCAGCGGGCCTTTGTACTGGTTTTTATGAATAAGGTAGAAATGGTACAGTCTTTTAACGGCCATAAGCTGCATACGGTGGACAAAGCCTACCATATTCCGGCCGTAGTGCGCCTGCAGAAATATATTCATGTGCCCTACCGTGGGGTTGAGCTTAGCCGGGTCAATATTTTTAAACGCGATAATTATGCCTGCCAATACTGTGGTACGTCCCGGGACCTTTCCATCGACCATGTTATTCCCCGTTCGCGGGGCGGGGCTTCAAACTGGAAAAACCTGGTAACGGCCTGCAAGGCCTGTAATGCCCGTAAAGGCGACAATACCCCCGAAGAGGCCAATATGCCCCTGGCGCAAAAGCCGTTTAAGCCTTCTTACCTGATGTTCCTGCGCGACTTCAGCGGCTTTAAATACGAGGAGTGGAAACCTTTTCTTAGCCTGGGGTGACAGGGGGCATTAGGTAAAAGTTCAGGTGCACGTTCACTTACGTACACCCCCGTTCATGAACGAACGCAATAGCAAGCTGCTGGCGCCAAAAAAAGCGGCCTGAAGTTAAATAACCTGTTTGGCATAGTGTTGGCAAAAGGGGAGACAGGTTTTACCTTTTATGCCAGGGCAGCTACATGGACAGAAAAATTAAGAAGAAAAAGTGGACGTTTAACCGGGTCGCAATGATAGCCGGTGGTGCCGCCCTTTCAGCCTTGATCATCTTTCAGTTAGGGTTCAGCGATAAGCGCCCGAAACTGAATATTGACCCGGATAAGATAACCTTTGCCACTGTGCAGCAAGGCGGGTTTACCGAGTTTATCCCACAAACGGGTACTATTCAACCCAAGATAACCCGCTACCTCGATGCCATTGAAGGGGGCACGATAAAACGTATCGTGGCCGAGAGCGGGGCCATCCTTAAAAAAGGCGATATTATCCTGGAACTGGCCAACCTTAACCGGGAGTTGAGTGTCCTCAGCCAGGAGGCTTCGCTTAATGAGAGCATCAACCGGGTGCGGCAAACCCGGCTGCAGTTGAGCCGGAACGACTTGCAGCAGCAACAGCAACTGGCGCAGATAGATAACATGATTGCCAAGCTAAAACCGGAATATGAACGGCAAAAATATTTATATGAAAAGAAACTGGTGGCGGAAAAAACCTACCTTGATACCAAAGCCGATTATGAATATCAGCTTAAAATCAAAGAAATCACCTATGCTTCCTACAAAGTGGACTCCCTCTCCAGGGTAGGCCAGTTAAAAGAACTGGATGCCTCCGAGGCCAGGATGATGACCAGCCTGAAGGGCGTAGGCCGTATCCTGGATAACCTGATCATCCGGGCGCCTATTGACGGCCAGCTTTCTACCCCGCAATTAGCAGTGGGGCAGGCGGTTACGGCCGGCCAGCGCCTGGGGCAGGTAGATGTGGTGGGGGAGTATAAGGTGCGCTGCCCGATAGATGAACTTTATCTGCCGCGTATTATTACAGGGCTGGGGGCAACCTTTACATTTGCCGGTAAAGAGTATAAATTAAAGATAAAATACATCTACCCGGCCATTGCCAACGGCCGCTTTCAGGTGGATATGGACTTTGACGGGGAGCAACCCCTGGGGATCAGGCGGGGCCAGTCGGTGCGCCTGCGTATTGCCCTGGGCAATTCCTCCCAACAGGTGCTGCTGCCCAAGGGGGCTTTTTTTAACAATACCGGGGGTAACTGGGTATTTGTGCTGCTGCCAGGAGAAAACAAGGCCGTAAAACGGCAGATTAAACTGGGCCGGCAAAATACCGAAAATTTTGAAGTGCTCAGTGGCCTGGAACCGGGCGAAAAAGTAATCATCTCTTCTTACAGCAATTTTGGCGACAATGAAGTGCTGGAGTGGTAAATAATCGACAAGCAATACGATAACCAATAACAACAATGCTTAAAATAAAAGAGTTAACCAAGCTTTACACTACCGATGAAGTAGAAACCACGGCCCTCAGGAATATTACTATTGAGATCCGCGATGGTGAATTTGTGGCCATTATGGGCCCTTCGGGCTGCGGCAAATCAACCTTGCTGAATATTCTGGGGCTGCTTGACAGCCCTACCGCCGGGGAATATTATTTCGGGAAAGAAGAGGTGTCGGGCTTTTCTGAGCGGCAGCGGGCGCAGTTGCGTAAAGGGGCTATTGGGTTTGTTTTTCAAAGCTTTAACCTGATTGATGAACTTACCGTGTTTGAAAATGTGGAGCTGCCGTTGCTCTACCTGAAGGTGCCCGCCAGCGAGCGGCAGCAAAAGGTGAAGGAGATGCTGGAACGGATGAACATTAGGCACAGGCGCAACCACTTCCCGCAGCAGCTTTCGGGCGGGCAGCAACAGCGGGTAGCCATTGCCCGGGCGATTATAGCCAACCCCAGGCTGATCCTTGCCGATGAACCTACCGGTAACCTCGATTCTACCAATGGCGAAGAGGTAATGAAACTCCTGGCCCGGTTGAACGAGCAGGGTACTACCATTATTATGGTTACCCACTCGCCTTATGATGCCAACTATGCCCACAGGATTATAAACCTGTTTGACGGCAAAGTAGTTACCGGGAACAGCAAAGAACAATTTCATGTCTGACTGCCCGGTGGCCAAAAGGCTGAACCCTAAACACTATACCTTGCCGCCCCGGGCCGGGCGGCTATCTTACCCTAGACAAACCAGGTCATGCTCATTAATTTCCTCAAAATAACTTTCCGCAGCTTACTAAAAAACAAGGTTTTTGTTCTTATCAACGTAATGGGGCTGGGTATTGCCCTGGCCTGTGCCATTGTGGCTTACCTGAGCTGGGATTTTAATAATAATTTCGATGCCCGGCATGTAAATGCTAACAACATTTACCGGATTAACTTTGTGCGCATTACCAATGGCCTGCCGGTAAAAAACGGTTCTTGTCCCGAACCGCTGGCGAAAGCTATTGCGGGTTCAATCAGCGGTATTGATGCGGTAGTGCGCTACTATCCTGTGGGGGGCAGTTTTAAGGTTAAGGATGACCTGTTCAGGTTAAACCTGGCGGCTGTGGATGCCAATTTCCTGGATGTTTTTACCTTCCCGTTATTGCAAGGCAACAAATCTGCCCTGGCCGGTAAGGGCAAAATAATCATCAGCAATAAAATTAAAGAGAAGTTTTTTCCCGATACCGACCCTGTTGGCCAACTGGTGACCTACGTAATGGGCGACAAGCGGCAGGAGTATATTGTTGGCGGGGTGTTTGAAAAAATGCCACTTAATTCAAGCTTTTACTTTGATGCCCTGGTTAATTACGATAATATTTATGACATCTTCGGCTGGCAGGAGAACAACTGGGCCGAATTTAATACTACGTTTGTTACCCTGCATAGCCCCCATGTTTTCCATGAAGTGGAAAAAGAACTGCAACAATACGTGGAAATACAAAACCGTGCCAAAGAAGACTATAAGGTAAACAACTACTACCTTGACCCGTTTAAAGGGATGGCCCTCCGGGCTGAGCGGGATGATTTGTGGAACCACTGGTTTCACTTTAGCGTACCTACCCCGGCCGTCATTGCCCCGATAGTCATGGCCCTGTTATTGGTATTGCTGGCATGCTTTAATTTTACCAATACTTCCATCGCCATTGCCAACCGCAGGCTGAAAGAAATCGGTATCAGAAAGGTGCTGGGCTCACAGCGCCATCAATTGGTAGCGCAATTTTTGAGTGAAAATATGTTGCTGGCCTTGCTGGGCCTGATAGCCGGTTTGTTGTTTGCCGAATTTCTGGTGCCGGCATACAATAAGATGTGGCCATTTCTGGATATTACTCTTGATTACCTGAAGAATATCAGGTTTTTCGGCTTCCTGCTGGCTTTGTTATTGTTTACCGGCCTGGTAGCCGGTAGTTATCCGGCTTTTTACGTAAGCAGGTTTAAGCCCACCCAAATCCTTCGGGGTACCCTTAACTATGGCAGTACCAGCATCTTTACCCGCACCCTGCTGGTTTTTCAGTTTGCTATTTCACTCGTGGCCATTGTTTCGGGGATTATCTTTTCGTTGAATGCCAATTACCAGCAGGACTACGACATGGGGTTCAGCCACCAAACCGGGGTGTATGCCCGGGTAGCAGATGAAGACGGTTATAATGCTCTGAAACAGGCACTGCAGCAAAATCCGCGGGTACTTGCCATTGCCGGGGCCAGGCATAATTTTACCGCATCCTGGTACACCGACCCGATTAACTACCGGGGCGAGGAACTGGATGTGGATTTACTCGATATTGGCGAAGACTACCTGACAGCCACCGGGGCCACGCTGTTGCAAGGCAGGAATTTTGTCAAAGACAGCCAAACCGATAAGGAGAACGCGGTAATTGTTAATGAGGAATTGGTGAAAACCCTTGGCCTGGCCGAGCCTGTTGGCCAAAGGCTCATGCTGCGCGATACCCTGGCGGTGTATATTGTTGGCGTGGTAAAGAATATTTACCTCACCGGCCTCTGGCAGCCGGTAAAACCCCTGATGTTACGTTATACCGGGCCGGAGAACTACCGGTTTCTGGTGGCCCAAACCGATAGTGACAATGTACATGCTGTGCATGACGACATGGAGGCGGCCTGGAAAAAGGTGTTTCCAGACCAACTGCCCGATGTTGGGTATATGGACAACATGCTGGTGGAAGCACTCGAAGTGAATAAAAATATTAAGGTGATGTTCGTTTTTCTGGGTATTGTGGCCACTATCCTCTCGGCCATAGGCCTGTTTAGCCTGGTGTCTTTGGATGTCATCAAACGCATGAAAGAAATTGGCGTACGCAAAGTGCTGGGGGCTTCGGTGATGCATATTATTCATATCATTAACAAGCGTTATGCTATGATGCTGCTTATCGCCTCGGTGCTGGGCACAGTAGCGGGATATTATATGGCGGAAATGCTGCTGGCCAGTATCTGGACCTACTATTTGCCTATTGGCCCGGGGCCTTTTATTGGGGCTGTACTGGTGTTGGTTACCATTGCTGCCGCCACGGTGGGAGGCAAAGTGCTGAAAGCGGCCACGACCAACCCGGCCTATACCCTGAGGGACGAATAACCTTGCTTTGCCGGGGTGGGCGGCCGGCAGGTGTTTTCCTGCGGATATTAGCAACTATTTTACTAAATTGCGCTCCTGCTAATGCCACGTTCATGAGAATTTACCGAGATAGAAAACCTTTATTTTTAGTTGTGGCCACTATATTTTTTAGTAGCCCGCTGCTCTTTGCCCAGGTTGACCCCATAGCTACCGAGCGGCCTACCCAGTCGATTGGCTCGTTGGTGTTGCCCGCCAACTCATTTCAGTTTGAACAGGGCTTTACCTTTACCGATACGGTGGTGCTGGACGGCTTCTTCCGCCTGGGAATTTCGGAACTGGGTGAAATAAGGCTGCTCACCTATTATGATTCGCCCCTGGTTACCGTGGGGGCCAAGGTAAAGCTGCTGAAAGCCAAAAACTACCGTCCGGGTATTGCCCTGAAGTTGGATATAACCGGTGGCCGGGTAACTGATTACCGGGTGGCTATCCTGCAGAAAATCAGTGCCCGGTTTTCGGCTACCCTTAACCTGGGCTATGGGCAGCAATTTTATGGCATCCTGGCCATTGGCTATGGCTTTGCCGATAAGTTCGGGGTATTCCTGGAGGGGTATTTCGAAAACGCCTATACGCAGTTTAATACCGGCCTTACCTTTGCCCTGAACAGCGAAACACAATTGGATGTGACAGCCGGCCTGATGGATATGGACCAGGGCTATGTAGGGGTAGGTGTTGCCCGCAGGTTTTTGTTTAAGAAAGACAATTAGTTTAGCTGTTTTCTATTTACATGAATGGTGCCGCCTTTATAACAAATCCATATAATTTTAGGGAGGTTAAATAAAACTTGCTTGAACTATGTCGCTGGTAAAGAAAATAATTCCTGGTTTGTTGGTCGTGTTTGTCCTGATGCAATTCTTCCGGATTGATAAAACCAATCCCCCGGTTGACCCGGCCCTGGATATGGTGAACCAGGTTGAGGCCTCCCCGGAAGTCAGGCAGATACTGAAGAATGCCTGTTATGATTGCCATTCTTATGAAACCGGCTATCCGTGGTACACCAATGTGGCCCCGGTATCGTGGTGGGTGAAGGACCATATAAATGAGGGCCGGGAAGAACTTAACTTTTCAATCTGGGGTAGTTATGCTGCGAAGAAACAGGATCATAAACTGGAAGAACTGGGGGAAGAAGTGGCGGAAGGGGAAATGCCGCTGACCGGTTATGATATTGTGCACCCCGAGGCCAGGTTGACGGAATCCCAGCGACAAGCCCTGGTCGGCTGGGCCAAAGCTACCCGAAAGCGCTTAGGCTACCAGGGTGGGGATAACGCTAAGGAAGGGCATGGGGAAGAAGAGCACGACTAACCGTAAAACCATAACTTAATCGCCAGCGCAGTAGCCGTTACCATCAGGAAACGTTTTATCCATTTATCGCCCTTCTCCACCGACCAACGACTGGCAATCCAGGCCCCGGTCATATTGCCCCCGGCCAGGACAAGGCCATAAAGCCAGTTAATCTGGTCTTCCAGGATAAACACCACCAGGGCTGAAATGGTATAAACAAACACCACAAAGACCTTAATACTGTTAACTTTTACCAGGCTTAATTTATTGATGTAGCTCAGGCTTCCCATAATGATAAACCCTACCCCCGCCTGGATAAACCCTCCGTAAATACCTACAAAAAAAAAGCTAAAGGCACCAATTATCCGGGCCCTGGGACTGAGGTCTTCATCAGTACCGTTGGTTTTCTTGTGCGGGTTAAATACAGTTAACAAAACCACCCCGACTATGACCAGGGCAATGATGTGATTAAAGGTCTTGTCGTCCAGGTTTACCGATATCTTCGCCCCGATAATGGCACCCAGCAGGGCCGAAATCCCCAGCCACAGGCTGTAAGGGAATACTGAAACCCCTTTACTTTTAAAACCGGCAATGCCCGAAACGTTTTGCAAAAATATGGCTACCCGGTTGGTGCCGTTGGCCATGGCTGTGGGCAGGCCCATAAAAATCAGTACCGGCAACGACAACAGGGAGCCCCCCCCGGCTACCGTGTTGATGAAGCCGGCCATTACCCCCACCGGCACCAGGATCAGCAGTTTGTAATACTCTTCCACGCGGCTAAGATAGTGCATTGCCACAAAATAGTACCGGGGAACTGTGTGGCCGGGAGTTGGAGGCGGGCAGTGCGAAGCCTGCCGGACGCCAGACAGGGCTGGCGTTCGAAGCCGCCATCGTTAGGTAAGGTTATTGATTTCACTAATTATCCGCTATCGGGCACAGGAACTATCTGCCCTGCGTTACAACGCCCGGTTTACGTCAAACGCCTCTAAGTAATCGGCCACTTTGCGTACAAACATACCACCCAGGGCTCCGTCAACCACCCGGTGATCGTAGGAGTGCGAGAGGAACATCTTATGGCGGATGCCGATGGCATCCCCTTCCGGGGTTTCAATTACGGCCGGTTTCTTTTGTATGGCCCCCAGCGCCAGAATAGCCACCTGCGGCTGCATAATAATGGGTGTGCCCATTACATTACCAAACGAACCGACATTGGTTACCGAGAAAGTTCCGCCTGCCAGTTCATCGGGTACCAGCTTATTAATACGCGCCCGGTTGGCCAGGTCGTTAACTTTTTTGGCCAGGCCGGTCAGGTTATACTGGTCGGCCTGGTGGATTACCGGCACAATCAGGTTACCGGTGGGCAAGGCTACGGCCATGCCAATATTAATATCCCGGTGCTTGATAATTTTATCCCCATCTACCGAGATGTTGATCATCGGCAGGTCTTTAATAGCCTGGATTACCGCCTCGATGAAGATCGGGGTAAAGGTGAGTTTCTCGTTTTCGCGGGCCTGAAATTCATTTTTCACCTTATTACGCCAGTTAACTATTTTGGTAACATCGGCTTCCACAAAAGAAGTAACATGGGGTGAAGTATGCTTCGATTCCACCATGCGCTGGGCAATCATTTTGCGCATGCGGTCCATTTCAATGATTTCATCGTTGGCTCCCAGTGAAACACTAACCTTGGGGGCCGGCCTGGGCGCAGCGGCTGCCGGCTCAGGGGCTGGTGCTGCCACCGGGGAAACCGGCTGTTGTACAGTTGCCGGGGCCCCGCTACGTTGCTTCACATAGGCCAGGATATCTTTTTTGGTCACCCGGCCTTCTTTGCCGGTGCCGGGCACGGTTTCCAGTTCCGCCATGCTGATGTTTTCCTGGCGGGCAATATTGAGTACCAGGGGTGAATAAAAACGTCCACTTACCGGCTGGGCCAATTTGGCCGGGCCATCGGTAACAGGTGCTGCTGCCGCCTCGGCCAATACGGGTTCCGGCTCGGGCGCAAGGGGGGGTGAAGCTGCTTCCGGGGCGGCCGGGGCACCATTGCTGCCGGTAGTATCTTCGGCATCGGTAGTGATAATGGCAATCGCCTGGCCTACGGGCACTACTTCGCCTTCCTGGGCCAGTATTTTGCTTAACACCCCGCCATGGGTGGCCGGTACTTCGGTGTCAACCTTGTCGGTGGCAACCTCCAGAACCGATTCATCGGCTTCAATAACATCACCTTCTTTTTTCAGCCAGGAAAGTATGGTGGCCTCCATAATACTTTCCCCCATTTTTGGCATTACCATTTCTACTTTTGCCATAACCCCTTGATTTTTCTTAGATATTGTCTAAAACTTTACATTTCATGCCGGAATGTACCGGAAGCCTGATTCAGGCCTGTTTTCAGCGGCAAAAATACGATAAAAGGAGGTGAAAATTGCTTATTCCGCTAAAATTCTCCACAGCATTGCCAGGGTGGCCATAGCGGTAGTTTTAATGTTCAGCAGCCGGTCTTTAAACAGGTTTAATTGCTTTGCTTTCACCTGATCGCCCAGGGCTACGGCTATCCAGATAGTGCCTACGGGCTTTTCTGTGGTGCCGCCTCCCGGGCCGGCAATGCCCGAGGTGGCCAGGCCGGCATCGGTACCGAGGGCGCGGCATACGCCAACCGCCATTTCTTTGATGGTGGCCTCACTTACGGCCCCGTGTGCAGCCAGGGTGGCAGGGTTTACGCCCAACTGTTTTTCTTTAACCTCGTTGGCATAGGCGATAATACTGCCTTTAAAGTAATCGGAACTGCCGGCTACGCTGGTGATCAAATGGGCCAGGTAGCCCCCGGTACAGCTTTCGGCTGTGCCCAGGGTACGGTTCTGCTGGCGTAAAAGCCTGCCCACTACCTGTTCTATCTCATCATCATCATACCCGTAAATATACTTGCCGGCATAGGGCTGAAGGGCGGTAATTTGTTCGTTAATAGCTTTGGCAAGCTGTTGGCGGTCTTTGCCCATCATGGTCAGGCGTAGTTTTACCTGTCCCATGCTGGGCAAATAGGCCAGGCCAATGTTCTGTGGTAGTTTTTGTTCCCAGGGGGCTATCTTCTCCGCCAGCCAGGATTCCCCGATACCGATGGTTTTGACTACCCGGTGGACGACAACAGGCAGATGAAATTCTTCCTGTAACCGCGGGATAACATAGCCGGTCATCATGCCTTTCATTTCATGGGGCACCCCGGGCATCGACACATAAATTTTACCCTGGTCGGCAATCCACATACCGGGGGCCGTGCCCAGCTTATTGGGAATAGGTTCGGCATTGGCCGGCAGGTTGGTCTGGGCGATATTGGTTTCGGTCAGTTCCCGGTTTATCTGCCTGAACAGGGCTTTCAGGTCTTCCAGGGCAGCCGGGTTTGCTTTGAGGGGCACCTTAAAATAGTTGGCCAGGCAGGGTTTGGTCAGGTCATCGGCCGTGGGGCCCAGGCCTCCCGTAATTAAGATGATACCGGCACGGGCAGCCGCATCGGCCAGGCCTTGCAGGATATCCGGCTCATTATCGCCTACTGTGGCCCGGTGTACCACCGAAAAACCATAGGTATCCAGTTCGGCACTCAGCCACTGGGAATTGGTATCCAGGGTTTGGCCGTATAAGATTTCATCACCGATAGTCAGGATAGCAACACTAACCGGTCCTTCTTTCACTTCTGCTCAGGTAAATGATTACAGATAATATTGCTGACTTTTTTGCCGGAGCCCAGGCATACAGGGCAGCGGCCGGAGAGTTCTTTTTCGCCATGGCATACCGGGCAAACAATATAGCCCTTGGAGTCACACAGGTCGCAGCTGGTATATAATAATTCCCCAAAAGGGGTAGTGGTAATCAGCACACCTTTGCCCAGGCACTTCGGGCAGGTTACATAGCCATTGCCATTACAATTGTAACAGGTTTCTACCGTAACCCCGAGGCCATTACAATTATCGCAGACAACATAGCGATACCCACTTAAATTGCAGTACTCACAGTTTTTTATGGCCTCAAACTGATCATCAATCAGTTTTTTCAGGGTTATGGCCTCTTCGTAATAATCACCGCTACGGCCGGCCAGTTGCAGGTACTTTTCAACAAAATTCTTGGCATTCTGGTTTTGGTGGATGACGTAAAGCGTTTTGGCAAAAAAGTACGACATGGAGGTAGGTAATACCTGTTTGGTGGCCAGGGCCTTCCTGAAAGTACGGTTGGCCCCTTCGTAATCCCCGGCCTCCATCTGTGCTTTGGCCTTGTCCACCAGGGCTACTACTTCCGGGTCGAACTGGGGCGGAGGCGGAATTGCAGGTGCTTGTGCCGATACCCTGTGGCCAAGGGTACTGATGAGTATTGCGAAGCTAAATATTACTTTTTTCAATTGCTTTATTTTTTAAATCCTGCCGCCACAACAAGGTCTTTGGTGCCATGGCCCCATGCATAGAAGCCATGGCCTGATTTAACCCCCAAATGGCCGGCTGCCACCATATTAACGAGCAAGGGGCAGGGCGCGTATTTAGGGTTGCCAAAACCTTCATATAACACATTTAAAATCGACAGGCACACATCCAGCCCGATAAAGTCGGCCAGTTGCAGGGGCCCCATAGGGTGGGCCATGCCCAGTTTCATAACGGTGTCAATTTCGCTTACCCCGGCCACGCCTTCATAAAGCGAATAAATGGCTTCGTTGATCATCGGCATCAGGATACGGTTGGCAATAAACCCCGGGTAGTCATTAACCTCTACCGGTACCTTACCCAGCTTTTCGGCCAGTTGCATAATGGTAGCAGTCACTTCATCCGTGGTATTATACCCGCGGATGATCTCTACCAGTTTCATCACCGGCACGGGGTTCATAAAGTGCATGCCGATTACCCTGCCGGGACGGTTGGTTACTGCGGCAATTTTGGTAATGGAGATAGAGGAGGTGTTGGAGGCCAGGATACACCCATCGTTACACAGCTCATCTAACTGTTTAAAGATGGCCAATTTCAAGTCAACCTTTTCGGTGGCGGCCTCTACTACCAGGTCGGCATCATTTACCCCTTCGCTGATTTCGGTATAGGTGGCTATCCTGCCGAGGGTAGCGTTCTTGTCAGCCCCGGTGATAATCTCCTTTTTAATCTGGCGGTCGAGGTTTTTGCCAATGGTGGCCAGCGCCCTTTCCAGGGCCTCAGCGGAAATATCAATAAGGTTAACAGAATAACCCTTTTGGGCAAATACGTGGGCGATGCCATTGCCCATGGTGCCGGAACCAATTACTGCTATTTTGTTTATCATGATTTTAATAAAAATAGGGTTAAAACTCAGACGTCAGGCTATCTACTGCCTCTTTTTTGTCCAGGGCAATAATCTTCTTGATGTCTTTGGCTAAATAGATAAGTTTAATTTTTTTGGCGCCCTCAACTTTATACGTCAGCCGTACCTTCTCACCATCCCAATAAGAGGTTTGCGAAGCCAACGAACTGTTGATCTTGCCGAAGGCTTTCTCTAAGCTGCGAAACAGCTTTTCACTTTTCTCGGTGGTCACTTCAATCTGGTAAATCTGCTGGCGGTAGGTATACGCTATCAGCTTGTAAATTTCCACATCACCAATGTGGGTGTAGCTGCCTTTGGTTGCCCGGTAGAGGGCCTGGTTGGCTTCGCCTTTGATTTCTTTGTAAAACGCCAGGCCGGGGTAAGAGGTCACATCAGATAACAGCTTTATGTCTTTAAAGCCGTTGCGCTCGTCAAGCGCATTGCCGGTTTGCCCGTAACCCGTGTTGCCCAAACCCAGAATAACTAACAACAATAAAATACGCATAGATGGAATTTTACTGGCAAATATACGGTTGTATGGGAGAATCATTACAGCAAATGCCGGGGATAAAATGGATAAATTTACAGGTTTTAGTAGAATTGTAACTTTAGCCTGGATTAGTTACTTAGTTTTGATGGAAAAAGCAGTAGTATGAGTAAACCTTATTATATAGAAGAAGACCTGAACAAATTTGGTCAGATAAAGGATTTTCAACAGGAACTGGGTGAGAAGTTTTTTTCCTGGTACGATGCCGTTTTTGCGGAGGGTGCCCTGACCCAGCGGGAGAAATCGTTGATTGCCCTGGCCGTAGCGCATGCTATTCAGTGCCCGTACTGTATAGATGCCTATACCCGCAGTTCCCTCGAAAAAGGTGCCGATGAAGAGCAGATGATGGAGGCCGTGCATGTGGCCTCGGCCATCCGGGGCGGGGCCAGCTTAGTGCATGGCGTACAAATGATGAACAAGACCAAAGACCTTACCATGTAAATGGCCACATTGAATAGACAACACAACCGGCTCGCGGCTTCGGCAGCGCAAATTGAGGTGCTCGAAGAACCTCTGTTTACCTCCTTTGCCGAAAAAATAGCGGCCTATGGTTTTTTGCCCCTGAAGCCAACCGGTATCGATATATTGCAGGTTAATGTAGGCAAAATGTGCAACCAGACCTGTCGGCACTGCCATGTAGATGCCGGCCCCGACCGCCAGGAAATTATGACCCGGGAGACTATGCAGTGGTGCATAGACGCCATTGATAAGGGTAATATCAAGGTGGTTGACCTTACCGGGGGCGCCCCGGAAATGAACCCGCATTTTCGCTGGTTTGTGGCTTCCCTGGCAAAGCGTGGGGTACATATCATGGTGCGCAGCAACCTCACCATCATCCTGGCCAACCCGAAGTATAACGACTTGCCGGAGTTTTTCAAACGCCATAAAGTTGAAGTTATCTCCTCCTTGCCGCATTTCTCAAAATTACGGACTGATGCCCAGCGCGGGGATGGTGTCTTTGCCAAATCAATTGAGGCGTTGAAGATGCTTAATGCCGTGGGCTATGGGCTGGAAGGTACCGGTTTGCGCCTGAACCTGGTGTTTAACCCGGCCGGGGCGCTGTTGCCACCGGCCCAGGCATCGCTGGAGCGCGATTATAAAGAGAGACTCGGGCGGCAGTATGGGATATCTTTCAATAATTTATTTGCCATCACCAATATGCCGATCAGCCGGTTTTTAGACTTTCTGCTCTCGAGTGGCAATTACGAGGGCTATATGCAGGAACTGGTCAATAATTTCAACTACCGGGCGGTGGAGTCGGTGATGTGCCGCAATATGTTGTCGGTTGGCTGGGAAGGCAGCCTGTACGATTGTGATTTCAACCAGATGCTGGAGATGAAAACCCATGCTGTTCAGCATATTAAAAACTTTAACAAGCAGGTGCTGGTTAACCGTGAAATTAAGCTGGGGCAGCATTGCTACGGCTGTACGGCCGGGGCCGGTTCCTCCTGTGGGGGAGAAATTGCCTGACCGCTCATCAAGGATTTATAGGAGAAGAGCGCAGGAATAACTACTTTCATGGCAACCGAATAAACCCTAACCATGAAAACCATCAAATTAAACCGCAGGAACTGGCTAAAGTCTGGCCTGATGCTGGGGGCCGGGGCTGTGCTGAGCCCGGGCAGCCTGCTGGCGGGTACCACCGGCTATAACCGGTTCACCGGGGAATATGAATTTTCCGGGGAAGCCAAAGGCCTGAAGGCCAAGCTTAATGCCAATGAAAATCCCTATGGGCCGTCTCCCAGGGCCCTGGAGGCCTTCCGGGCAGCCGCTGTCGAAGGTAATTTATACCCCTTTGCCTATGCAAAGGAGGTGAAGGCCATCATTGCCAAAGAGGAGGGCGTGCAACCGGAACAGGTTTTCCTGGGTTCCGGCTCTTCTGAAATCCTTACCATGACCGGCCTGGCTTTCGGGGCGGCTAAGGGGGCTTTGATGAGCGCTTTTCCTACCTTTAAAACCATGCTTGATACGGCCGTGGGCATTGGCTGTGACTGGCAGCAAGTGCCGGTAGATAACGAGCTGAAACACGACTTGCCGGGTATGGAACAGGCCATTAACAGCGCCACGCGGCTGGTGTATGTCTGCAACCCCAACAACCCTACCGGCACTGTAGTTGATGGGGCTGGGTTGCGATCTTTCTGTAAGGAGGTGAGTGCCAGGGTGCCGGTGTTTATTGATGAGGCCTATACCGATTTTATGGATGACCCGGTGGCTGTATCGATGATTGACCTGCTCCATCAGGGGCATAATATCATTATTGCCCGTACCTTTTCTAAAATCCATGGCATGGCCGGCTTACGCATTGGCTATGGTATTGCCCAACCCGAAACCGCCAAACGCATTACCGCCTATGCCACCCGGCTGATTACGGTTAGCGGGCCTTCGCTGCATGCGGCTATGGCCAGCTATACGGATGAAGATTTTAAGATGATGGTCAAAGAGAAAAACCGCGCAGCCCGTGATTATACCTTTGCCGCCCTGCAAGAACTCGGTTTTGCGCCTGTACCCTCCAATACCAGTTTTATGATCTTTCCCATCCGCATGGAGCCGGAGACCTACCTGCAAAAGATGCAGGCGCAAGGGGTGGCCGTACGCGCGTGGGTGTTTGCCAACCGTAACTGGTGCCGGGTGAGTATCGGCACGCTGGCCGAAATGCAAACTTTTATTGGCGCCCTGAAAGTAGTACACAAGTCCTGATTTTGGTGGTAAGCCGGATTTGCCGTTGCTTTGCAGGTTTAGCCGTCTGCATATGCCCATCATTACATCGGAATATAAAGCGCCATTTCGCTACCGCAACGGCCATGTGGCCACTGTTCTGCCCAGTATGTTGCGTAAGGTTAAGTCCGCCTATACCCGCGAGCGGATTACCACCCCCGATGGGGATTTTCTTGATCTGGACTGGCTGAGTGGCCAACATGATAAGGTGGTTATCTTGTCGCACGGCCTGGAGGGCAACAGCCACCGGCATTACATTACCGGTACAGCCAATTTATTTGCTGCCAACGGCTGGGATGTGGTGGCCTGGAACTGCCGCAGTTGCTCGGGTGAAATGAATATAAAGCCACGGCTTTACAGCCATATTGATGCCCCTGATTTACGTTGTGTGGTGGAGCATGTGTTGGCTGCGGGTGCTTATCAACGGTTGGCCCTGATAGGCTTTAGTATGGGCGGGGCTATTACCCTGAATTACCTTACCAAAATGCCGGAGGCCCATCCGCCCCAACTAACGGCTGCGGTGGCCATCTCAGCCCCGGTAGATGTTGGCGGCAGTGCAGACGAGTTGGAGAAAGGGAAAAATATCTTCTACCGGAGGAGGTTTCTTCGAAAAATGATTGCCCGCATCAAACAAAAAGCAGTCCAGTTTCCGGAGCTGATTGATCTTACGGGGGTGGATAAGATCACCACCTTTGCCGAATACGACCGCAGGTTTACCGCCCCACTGAATAATTGCCGTACCCCGGCTGAATTCTATGCCCTCGCTGGCAGCAAGGCTCACCTGCATGCCCTGCAACTACCGGTCTTATTGCTTATTGCCAAAAATGACCCCTTTATGCCGGCTTCCTGTTACCCGTATGCCATAGCAGAAAACCACCCGTTTTTACATTTAGAAGTGCCGGAAACCGGTGGCCATGTAGGCTTTGTCAACGGCTCATTGCGGGAGTCGTGGATGGAGGGCAGGGCACTGGCCTTTGTGCAGCAGGTAATGGAGAAAAGTTGATGGTTTGTTGGCTTATACGCATTAACGCTATATTTTTGTCACGCCATTAAGCAGGGTTCGCGCATAGAGAGTGCCTTAGTGCCGGATACATGCAAGGATCTTTGCTATGGCTTCTTCTATTAAAAAGTGTAGAAATATAAGCCTCCATAGCTCAGTTGGCCAGAGCAGCGCACTTGTAATGCGCGGGTCGTTGGTTCGAATCCGACTGGGGGCTCAACGAAGCAGAGCGGAGCTCGCTTCGTTGCCCGGCAGGGAATTTATTCTCCTGTCGGGCGAGAATAAAGATATGAGGCCGATTTGGAGTTTCCGGGACGGTTTTTCTGTTTTTCAGGCATGTATTTACCTTATTGTGTTTATGTGCTTTTCAGCCACTACGATAAAGATTTATATGTTGGCTTTAGTGCAAATCTTGCCCGCAGGTTAAATGAGCACAGATACGGTAAAGTGTTGAGTACCAAAGGCAGGCGGCCATTGGAACTTATTTACACTGAATTTCACAGCAACAAATATGATGCCCTGAGAAGGGAAAAGTATTTAAAAACAACTACCGGAAAGAAAGGGCTGAAACTGATGCTTCGCGAGAAATTGATTGCGTTGACCAGGTAGGGTAGGTGCTATTATTTGGCTTGGGGCTACCTAAGCAGAGCGGAGCTCGCTTCGTTGCCCGGCAGGGAATTTATTCTCCTGTCGGGCGAGAATAAAGATATGAGGCCGATTTGGAGTTTCCGGGACGGTTTTTCTGTTTTTCAGGCATGTATTTACCTTATTGTGTTTATGTGCTTTTCAGCGGGTTTAGCTATGAAGGCCTGCCGGTTATAACACCTACGTAACTGTCCCCGGAAGAATAAAGTTAATATTTTTTGACGATTTGTCACCATACATTACTGCCGGCATGACTACATAGCGATTGTTGGGTGTAGTTTTTTTTACTCGGTTATTCTATTTTTCAAGTCCATTCTCTCGTGTAATATTCTAATAACTTCAATTTTATCTACAGATATTAATTGATAAAATATTATATGTTTTCCAGATTTGATTCCGAGTAGGTCCTTGCTTATTCCGTAATACTCTTTTCCAACGCCTGGGTTTTTCCCGATGCCATTACAAGCGAGTTTTATTGTTGCATAATATTTGTCAGCTTGATTTTCCGACCACTTTTCAAATGTATAGTCCCAAATATCATTTAGGTCGTCAATGGCTTCTTGTCTTAATACAACTTTAGCCATTCTTTCTTTTTTCAGCTTTTAATCTTTTAAGATTTTCGTCAAAGTCGAAATCCTCTATTATTGGACTGTTTAATCCTTCTTGAATAGCATTCCTTAAGGCAATTACCTTGCTTTCTTCATTTTCCAAAAGTCGAAGTCCAGCTCTAATTACTTCGCTAACGTTTTTATATCGTCCAGAAGATACTTGCCTACTAACAAACTGGTCAAAATAATTTCCGAGTGATATGGATGTATTTTTCATTTCAAATTCTTTCAACAATTCAAAGTTACCAAAATTTGGTAAAAATTCAAATGGGAGTCGCTTCTTCAAACTACACCCAACCACTACGATAAAGATTTATATGTTGGCTTTAGCACAAATCTTGCCCGCAGGTTAAATGAGCACAGATACGGTAAAGTGTTGAGTACCAAAGGCAGGCGGCCATTGGAACTTATTTACACTGAATTTTACAGCAACAAATATGATGCCCTGCGAAGGGAGAAGTAGTTGAAAACGACTACCGGGAAGAAAGGGCTGAGATTGATGCTTCGCGAGAAATTGATTGCGCTAACGTGGTAGGGTAGGTGCCGTTATTTGGACATTAGAACTGTAGGGCTACCTAAGCAGAGCGGAACTCACTTCGTTGCCCGGCAGGGAATTTATTCTCCTGTCGGGCGAGAATAAAGATATGAGGCCGATTTGGAGCTTCCGGGACGGTTTTTCTGTTTTCAGGCATAGTTGGTTATTGTTTGCTTTAAAAGCGCCCTCGCTGCCGGTTGCTAAATAATATGTTTAACGGTTAAATTATTTCCCCGAATAGGTCTTATTATTGTCCTTTCTTTACTTTAGTAAAGCACCGACTTCTATATGAAATCTCTTGTTGGCTACATTTCAGGGATTATTTTGTTGTTTGCCGGGCTGTTGGCTAAGGGGCAAGATGCGGGTAATCAAAACGACAGGGTAACCTTGTACCTTGGCTGGACGCACCAATTTCAATTTGCCGGTTATTATGCGGCCATTGAAAAAGGCTATTTTTCCGAGGTTGGCCTTGATGTTACCCTGGTACCGGAAACCGGGGAGGATAATATTGAGGCCGTTATCAATGGCGATTTTGACTATGGCGTTGCTACCGGGGCAACCCTTCTGGCCCACCCGCAATACGATGACATTACTGTGCTGGCAGCAATTTTTCAGCAATCACCGGTTTCATTGCTGGCCCTCAAGTCGCGGGGTATCAATACATTGCGTGATTTGAATGGTGCTGATTTAATCGGGGGAACCGAAATAGCTGTTATGCTGGCCAGTGCCGGGGTGGACTTGCATACGGTTAAGTTTCATGGAAATTACAGCCGCTTTAGTGACCTGATCTCAGGGAAGTATGATGCTATATCTTACTTTATGACAGACAAGGCTAAGCTCCTGGGTAATGACAGTCTTCTTTTTAATATTTTCCGGCCCATTGAGTATGGAGTGAATTTTTATGGCGAATGTTTGTTCACCAGGCGCCAAAGGGTTACCCAACATCCTGAGCAGGCAAAAAAAATACGTGACGCGGCCATCAAAGGCTGGCAATATGCCGTACAGCATCAGGATGAAATAATTGATTTGATCCTGGATAAATACAATCCTGATTTTACCCGGGAAGAATTAAGCAGTGAGGCCGAGATAATTATCCACTCCCTGGTTTTACCCCGGTTTTATGATGTTGGCGATATGCAGTTCAGTAAATGGCAGCAGATGGCCGACTTAATGTATGATCTTGGTATCATCAGTAGCAAACGCAACCTGGAAGGTTTTATTTTTACCACGACCACTGTTGACCCGGGCAAGCTCAAAAAGGTAATTACCATGGCGGCCATTATTATTGCGGTGGCGGCCGCCATCCTGTTGGGCTTATTAATGTATAACCGGCAGTTACAAAAAGCGGTTAAATCAAGAACAGTCTCACTTGAAAGGGCAAACCGTGAAATGGACAGGTTTGTTTACTCCATTTCTCACGACATACGGTCACCGCTATCGTCAATCCAGGGCCTTATTAACCTGATGAAGGCAGATAAAGATGCAGCCGACAACTACTTAAACCTGATAGAGGCCAGTGTAGTAAAGCTGGATAAGTACACCAAAGATATCCTTGATTATACCCGTAACTCCAGGACCAGGGTTAGCTTTAAACAAATAGACCTGGCCGAATTAATTGATAAATGTAGTGAACAGGTACGTTACCTCGGGGAAGACCGCGAAGTTGTTTTCAAGAAAGAAATTACCCTGAATGAACAAGTATGGGCTGACCCCTGGCGCATGGAGGTTATTTTTAATAACCTGTTAAGCAATGCCATTAAGTACTGCGATAAAGAAAAAGACAAAACCATTGTTGAGGTTAAAGCCTGGCTTGAGGAGGGTGACCTGCAGTTAGTGATTGCCGATAATGGCGTTGGCATCAGCGAAGAACACTTGGGCAAACTATATGATATGTTCTACCGTGCCTCGGAAGACTCGCAAGGCTCAGGTATGGGGCTGTTTATTGTTAAAGAAACCATTAACCACCTCAAGGGCAGTATCCGCCTCGAGTCAACGGTAAAAAAGGGTACCACCATCTTTATCTCGTTACCCAATCGTAATCCGGCTACCAAAGAAGGGTAAGCCTACTATTGGTCATCGGCAAACCATGCACAGTAAGCCGTGGCGGTTTCGTGCAGCACCAGGTTGTGCAAAACAATACCCGGGGGCAAGGCATGTTCAATCCTGCCGGCAAAGTCAGCAATCAGGTTTTCGCAGGTAGGCTGGTAGCTAACATAAATCAGCCGGGCAAAGTTGCTGTTCAGAACCTTAAGCAAGTCAGCCGGGTAGTCTTTCTGGATGACCAGGGCATGGTCAAAAACATCAACCACCTCTTCATTTATCACCTTTTTCAAATCGCCAAAATCCATGAGCAGCCCATCGGCAGGGTCACCATGCCTGGCTTTTGGTTCGCCTTTAATGGTAACTTCCAGCTTATAGGAGTGCCCGTGAATGTTCTTGCACTTGCCGTCATAGTTCAGCAGGGCATGGGCCATTTCAAACGTAAATGTTTTTGTAAGTCTAACGATTGCCATGGTGCAAAGGTAACCAAGATATGTTTATTTGCCGGCAATAATTACCTTTGGAGGGGAATGGTATTTTCGCCTGCATACGGCAGAGATCAAACAAAAATCTGGCTAACTTGCAGCCTAGATTAAAAAAAACTACCTGTGAGCCAAATTCTGTATTATTTAATCTTAAAGCCACTTTCCTTAATGCCTTTGCCGCTGCTGTATGGCCTGGCAAATTTAGCCTACCTGGTGGTGTATAAGGTGTTTGGGTACCGTAAGGAGGTGGTATTTACCAACCTGCGTAACGCTTTTCCGGATAAGCCGGCAACTGAAATCGACCGGCTGGCGGCTGGCTTCTATCATTATCTGACCGGGTTGATGGTGGAGATACTTTGGTGTTTCAGCCTGACAGAAAAGCGTATCCGCAAACGGTTGATCGTTAAAAACCCTGAACTACTCAACCAATTCTACGACCAGGGGAAAAGCGTTATTTTAATCCTTGGGCATTATGCCAGTTGGGAGATGGTGCTTTCATCCCTTAACCTTTTTGTGAAGCACCGGGTGGCAACTATTTATATCCCCCTGACCAACAAGAGTTTTGACAAAGCTTTCTACCGTATGCGCACTACTTTTGGTTCGGAGATGATTCCCAAGAGAGCGTTTGCCGAAAATATGAAACAAGGCTCCGGTGAACTAAGGGCGATTATCTTCGGGGCTGACCAGTCGCCCGCGATAAGCAAAAACATTTACTGGACTACTTTCCTGAACCAGGATACGGCCGTGGCCCTGGGGGCAGAAAAATATGCCAGGATATATGATATGCCGGTAGTTTTCACCTGGTTACAGCGGCAGCAGCGTGGGGTTTATACCGTTGAATTTGAAACGGTTACCGCCAACCCGCAGGCAGAACCTGATGGCGCCATCACCGAAAAGCATGTGCGCATAATGGAAAAGCAGATTTTACAAC
>JALSJF010000253.1 GCA_026989505.1 Cyclobacteriaceae bacterium | reverse complement strand
CAACAAAAACCTGGAAATCTCCTGGGCTATGGACAGCCACAAAAAGGTACCCTACCGGGTACATATTCCGGGCTACCAAAGTTATGTGGCCGGCATTTTCAGCGTTCCTGCCCCTGACTGGCGTTCGCGGTTCGTCCTGCAGGTAAACTTTGCCCTGATCACGGCTATTAATCTTTCCTACAGCAATGGCGACAGCCTGGTGCTGCTGGCCACCCCTGAGTTCTTTACCCTGCCCGGCCAGCAAGCCGACAGTACGAAAATTGCCGGTTTTCTGGATGCTATAGCCTTCCTGCAGGCCGACCAGTTTCTGACTCCGGCCAACCTTAGCGATAGCCAACAAAGGCAGCTTGACGAAGACAATACATTTGCTATCCTGACCATAAAGCTATCCACGGGTGGCCGGGAAAGAATAAGTTTTTACCATAAGCCTGACAATGAGCCCTATATGCTGGGCAGATTGGGCGATGGTACCCTTTGCAGATTTAAATACCAAAGGATAAAGGGCATCTTTAAAACCCCGGAAGATTTTGATTGAAATTTAGCTGCCCTGAATAGCTAAATTCTTGTTAACTTTACGCCTGACCTGCCTGACAGGCATTTATTAGCTGACTTTAAAATACAACCTATATGAAGTTTATCGTTTCGTCTGCCGCTTTGTTAAAGGAACTTGCAAGTATCAACGGGGTAATTACCACCAACCCTGTGGTACCCATCCTGGAAAATTTTCTGTTTGAAATTGAAGATGGTAAACTCACCATCACCGCCTCTGATTTACAAACTTCCATGATTACGGAATTGCGTGTTGATGCGAAAGAAAGTGGTAATATTGCCGTGCCCGCCAAAATACTCCTGGAAACCTTAAAAAACCTGCCGGAACAGCCGGTGACTTTTTCTATTGACAAGGATAGCTACAGCATTGAAATCAGCAGTGACAATGGCCATTATAAACTTGCCGGGGAAAATGCCACTGATTTCCCCAAAGTGCCTGCCGTAAGTCCCGATTTTAGCGTTACTATGTCAACCGATGTGCTGCACCGGGCGATAAACAACACTATTTTTGCCACCAGTAACGATGAGTTGCGGCCCGCCATGACCGGGGTGTATATGAACCTCACCGATACCAACTCTACCTTTGTGGGCACCGATGGCCATAAGCTCATCCGCTACCGCAGGGTTGACGTGGCCACCGATAACGGCAATGCCATTATCGTACCCCGCAAAGGGTTGAATATGTTAAAAAATACCCTGCCGGCCGAAAATATGGAGGTAACGGTTGATTTCAATGCCGCCAATGCTTTCTTTCAATTTGGCAACCTGAAAATGATCTGCCGGCTGATAGATGAACGCTATCCGGACTATGAGAATGTTATCCCTACGGAAAACCCGATTAAGATGACCATTGACCGGCTGGAAATGCTGAGCTCATTGCGCAGGATATCGATTTATGCTAATAAAACCACCCACCAGGTGAGGCTTAAGATTACCGGCAGTGAACTACTTATTTCGGCCGAGGACCTGGACTTTGCCAATGAGGCTAATGAGCGCCTGGTATGCGAGCATGAGGGAGACGATATCGAGATAGGCTTTAATTCCAAGTTTCTTATTGAGATGTTAGCCAATATTGAGTGTGAACAGGTTGAACTGCACTTATCAGCCCCCAACCGGGCCGGACTGATCATCCCGGCCAAGCAGGATAAAAACGAAGATTTGCTGATGCTGGTAATGCCGGTAATGCTGAATACTTATACTTAATCGCAGGAATTTCACCGGAGATTGAGTGTTTTCCGGTTTTAACTGTTCTACTAATAGTTTTTTTCTTGGTAAATATTTAATATCTTTAACAAATAGTTGTTTTAGGAATGAAAAAACTGACTTTTCTGATCATATTGACTGTCGTTACAGAAACTGTACTGGCGCAGAGTTTTTATAACAGGCGTATTGACAGAAGGTGGGTTGCTTCTGCCGGCACGGGTACGGCCAAATACTTTGGCGAGCTTACCAACGATGGGGATGTTTTTCAGGGCACTTTATACAATATCCAGGGCGGTTTAGAACGCAAATTCAACGAAAGGATTTCGGCCATGGCCACCCTTACTTTTTTCCAATTCCGGGCCAGCGATGCCAAAGCAGCAGACCCTGGTAGAATCCCCCGGAATCTGTCATTTACCAGTTGGAACCTTGAGCTATCCGTAACCGGTATTATTCAACTGTTCCCTGAAGTTGGCCGGTATTACCAGCGGCCGGTATTTAACCCCTACTTGTTCCTGGGCATTGGGGCAACCTATTTTAACCCCATGGCGGAGATACCGGCCACTGACCTTAATGGCAACCCTTTTCCCGATGCCGGCAAGAAGACCAGCTTACGCCAGTACCAGACCGAACTTGTGGCCTACTCACCGGTAACCCTGGTATTCCCGATGGGGGTGGGCATAAAAATGATGGTTGCCCCGCAGTTTAATATTTCGGTGAATGGTGGCTACCGTTATACTTTGACGGACTACCTGGATGATGTAAGTACCGTACATCCGGGGGCTGCTGCTTTTAGTGACCCGCTGGCCGCTGCCCTGAGCGACCGGGGGCCGGAGATTGGGTATGGCCCCAGACCGGCTGGAAGCATCCGGGGTAACCCGGAAAAAAATGACGGCTATTTTATTTTCAGCATCCGCCTGGATTATTATTTACCCCCTACCACCTTATTTGGCGGGGGTAATAAAGGCCGCGGCCGCTACTACAAGCCTAAGCGAGGAAAAAGGAGAAACCCGTAGGCCCTTTCCTAACTTACCTGCTTACTATCAAGAATTTCGTATTTCGATGAATTGCTCTTAAATTCGGGCACAAGGGTTTTCATGCGTTGTACCAACTCCAGGTCTGATTCACGCATAGCCAAATCGATAATATCTTCCACAGCCTTGTTTACCTGAAAAAAGGGATGTTCCGATACCTTGGCAATTAATATTTTCTTGTGGTACGTAGGGATGGTGTCTTCGGCACTGGCCAGCAATTCTTCATACAGTTTCTCACCATCACGCAGGCCGGTAAAAACAATATCGATATCCTGGTGGGGTTTAAAACCTGACAGTTGGATCATTTTTTCGGCCAGATCAATGATCCGCACCGATTCGCCCATATCAAAAATGAAGATTTCACCGCCTTTGCCCATAGCCCCGGCCTCAAGCACCAGTTGGCAAGCCTCCGGGATAGTCATAAAATAGCGGGTGATTTCCGGGTGGGTAACCGTAACCGGCCCGCCATGGGCTATCTGCTCCTTAAACAAGGGAATTACCGAACCGTTTGACCCAAGGACATTGCCAAAGCGTGTGGTAATAAACTTTGTTTTGGTAGCATTGCCATTCACCTTCACATTATTCAACGACTGAATGAACATCTCCCCGATCCGCTTGGAAGCACCCATTACATTGGTTGGATTAACGGCCTTATCGGTAGAAATATAGACAAACTTGCTGGTACCAAACTCTTCGGCCAACTCCGCCAGGTTACGGGTACCCAGCACATTACATAAAACAGCCTCCGTAGGGTTCCCTTCCATGAGGGGTACATGTTTATAGGCGGCCGCATGAAAGATGATATCGGGGCGGTACTGTTCAAAGCAGCCTTTGAGGCGGTCACGATTGGTAATATCGCCAATAACATACTGAACCGGGGTGGTTATCTCATGCCGGGATACCAATTCTGCCTGGATATTAAAAATACCTGTTTCCGACTGGTCGAATAATATCACCTCGGCAGGGTTAAAGGCCATCACCTGGCGCACAATCTCACTGCCAATAGAGCCAGCCGCCCCGGTAATCAATATACGTTTATTCTCCAGTTCCGACTGCACATAATAATTATCAATCTTAATGGCATCGCGGCCTAACAGGTCTTCAATATTTACTTCCTGTATCTGCTGGATACTAAGTTCCCCTTTAATCCATTTATGTACCGGGGGTACATTACGTACTTTCACCCTCGCGGCAATGGCGGCATCTACCAGTTGTTTTTTGCGTTCCACCACCAGGTTTTGCACCGAGATCACCAACTCCACCACACCCAGCAATTGCAGTAAAAGCTTGAGGTCATCTTTGGCATTATAGATACGCACCCCATTGAGTACCTTACCTACTTTGCTTACATCATCCTCAAGAAAACCCACGATACGCACATTGGGCTCCCGGCTGAGTATCTGCCGGGTTTGCTGTCCAGACTGACCGGCCCCGAAAATCATCATGTTCTTTACATAGCCCCTGCCGCCCCGGTAATAGGCAAAAACCCATTTTACCAGCAAGCGATACGTTAACAACAAAAACACCGATACCAGAAACGCAATGATGATAACCGAATACGGAACAATGCCATGCCCGGCCTGCCAGATCAGCAAGGTATTGAGGACAACCACCAGCAGAGCCGCCAGGGCATTGGTATAGGCCACCCGCAGGGCATCTTCCAACCCCGTATAACGAATGATACCGGCATACAGGCCTGTAATCATCGAGGCCAGGAAACTAAAGCCAACAAAAAGGGCTACACCCGTATAAAAATTAGAGTTATAAACACTAACAAGATCAAAATTAAACCGTAACAGATAAGCAAAACTGGCTGCAAATACCGATAACCCCAGGTCAATGAGGATAATTATCCAGCGCGGAAGGATTTTTATATTGGTAAACCGGGTAAGCATCGCCAACAGTAAGGTTAGCTTTTATTACCCCGGTTCAGCCACTTTTTGGCGCCAAACAGGGCCCCGGCCGCTATAAGCAGTTCAATGCCCCCCAGGGGAACATCAGGGTCGCCCCCAGGATCGCCCGGTTGAGCAAGCGCACCCATAACCACCGAAAAACATAATAATACGACCAGTATAAATGGTTTCAGCCAACTTTTCATCTTATTCTTTTATCAGTTTATATTGAGTGCCGGTTTCCCCGTCATAAATATTCATCAGGTATATACCGTTATTAAAGCTACCCAAATTTATGGAAATATTTTCGTTACGTATTTTCTTATCATAATAAACCACTTTACCGCTGATATCGTAAATGGTAATTACCGTCTTCCGCAAGTTAAAAGCCTCAGCCGGCAAATGCAATTCAAAGGACGTGGTAAACGGGTTAGGGGCCACGGTTATCAGGCTATTTAGCTCATCATCCAAACCTAAAATAAGGTCTTCATAATTGTAGGAATCTGAAGTAACCGTGCAGCCACTTTGCTCCACTGCTACCGAGTACACCCCGGGCTCCGTCATCAAATAGGTATTCGAAGTAGCCCCCTCAATCGGCTCCCCGTACAAATACCACTGGTTACCCGATGCGTAACTTGAAACCAGGCTATAAACGCCTAAGCTCATGGAGTCTAAGGCAATAGTAGGGATTTCAAGGTTGATGATTGTGGCCTCTATAGGCATTCTGTCCCCTTCACAGCCTAATTGGTTATAAACAGCAACATAGAACATTTTACTTTCATTTATTGCTGGGGTGACAAACTCCCCAGCGGTGGTTTCTGCCAAAGGCAAGGCATCATCCAGATTGTTGTACCAACGATAACCCCCGGTGTCCGGGGCTCCGGCTGCTTTAAGGGTTAAGGTGTTAGGCCCGCAAGACTGGTCACCCACCACCTGCGTAACCGCATAAATCCCGACCACCTCTACCGCAGCCGTATTGGTGAGCGGCACTTCCCCACAACCATTATTGGCCATGATGGTATATTCGTAGGTGCCGGTAGCCAGCGAATCCTGAATAACCAACATTAAATCATTGCCGGTGCCGGCCAGGGTATCGGTTACCCCTACGCCATTCAGCAGGGCAAAATAATTTACCCCCGGTTCCGATCCCTCAATGGTAATATTGGCCATTTCAAGTTCGCAAACATTGGTACCGGCAACCAACAAACCGGTATTAATATCCGGCTTATCAAAACTCACCACAAAACGCTGGGCGCCAAAAGAGGCTGAATCGGCCGTTACCGTAAAAGGATACTGGTATCCATTGGAAATCAACTGGTAACTGCCGGTATAATTGTCTGTCAGGTAAACTGAAACCATCTCTTCAAAGCTATCTAACTCTGAAAAATCAAGGGTATAATTACCCGCTGAGATATTAGCAATTTTTAAGTTAACCTGAGTATCGCAGGCCGATGACCCAATAGCGTTAATTACCATTTCACTGCCATCATTCATTAATGAAGATAAATTAAAAATGTCATTTTTTATTTTATAGGCATCATATTTATCTTTTCCAGGCAAAGCATCATCGAAGAAATGAATTAATGTTTCATCACGATCAGTACCATCTGAAACCGCTATGCGAATAAAATTAACCGGAGGGGCCAATCGGAAAAATTGGTGGGCATCGGTAGTTTTCATACTCTCGGTAGCTGTCAGACTGGGGCTGGCACCATTCGCCTGCACCCAGAACGATTGCCCCTGGGCAATATTCTTGGTCCCCCCGTTAGCCCCACTATTGGTACTGGCGTTGTATGAGGCAAAAACGCCCCCGCCACCACCATTATCTTTAATATAAATTGTAGGGTTAACATTGGCTGAGCCATTGGTCCAGAGTAAATCCCAGTCAAGGGCTGACGGGTAGGGGTTACCCAACAGGTTCCAGCCGTCATGTGTGGCCCCCTGGCCAACGGTATAACTTACAGAAAAATTGAAGTTACCTTTATTGACAGGCCCCCGCTGATTGACTGTGGTTTGCCCGGCACTGGCCCGAATAAATGCGGAATAACCAACACCGGGGTTGATGGCTTCGGTATTGGCCGTTGCCGGATAGGCTACCCAGCCTGAGTCGGCAATACCAGTGTTCGCCTCATTATAGATATAAAGCGAAGGTAAATTGGCCCCGCCCAGGTCATCGGCACCGGTAAAGTTTCCGGTAATAGGGAACTCCCCTTGCCAGTCGGCCACCGTTAAACCGCTAACAGGCGTGGTCAAATAGCGCCAGATACCCCCTTCGGACGCCATATACCGTTGCACGGTTACATCACCGGTAAAATTAGCCGGAGTGGTAAGGGCGGCAATATTGCCATCAGTAGCTGGGTTATCATTAGAGGAAACCAGGGTGAATACCCCGGCATTTCCCGAACCATCGGCATCGAAGGCCGAAGAGGTGCCAACTAACGCCAGGGTTCCGGTAAGGCTATGGGTGGTTTCTATTTCTACATTCGTTGTTCCCGTAACATCTATATCGTTAAACACCGTAGTACTTGTGCCCAGCACATTGGAAGTACCGTTGCCGTCAAAGGTTACTTTACCGGCCGCGGCCACGAAGGTGCCGTTATTGGTCCAGTCGCCCACAAGGGTGATGGGCTGATCGGCACCTACGTCAAGGCTGGAGCTGATGGTCAGGCTGCCGTTTACATCAAAGGCATCCTGTAAGGTTTTGGTTCCGGTACCCGCCAACGTTATATTGTTAAAACTGTTGGCCCCCGAGGTAATATTTTGTGCCCCGCCATCCAGGGTTACGCTACCCGTGCCGGCCGTAAAGGTACCCGTACCGGAATCCCAGTTGCCGGCCACGGTAATGGCATTGGCCCCGGCACTAAGGCTTGAGGAGATGGTTAAATCACCATTAACATCAAAGGCATCCTGCAGGGTGGCACTGCCCGTACCACCAATAACAACATTATTAAAGGCACCGCCATTACTGGTAATACTGTGCGTACCGGCCCCCACAAATGATACCGTACCGGCACCGCTAAAGCTGGCGCCTGTTTGGGCCAGCCAGTTACCGGTAAGTTCGAGGTTCCCACTAAACGTAGCCGTTGTGGTAGCATTCAACTGTAAATCGTTAAAGGCTACCCCTCCGCCATCAACCGCCTGGGTAGTACCGTCAAGCACCAGCAAGCCGGCCCCGGCTGTAAAGCTGCCGCCACCGGAAGCGTCAAAATTGCCGGCCAGGTTAATTTGCCGGTCAGCCCCAACATCCAGGGTAGCAGCACTTAGTGTCAGATTGCCATTAATATCTATATTATCTTGTAATGTTTTCGTATTTAACCCTGATATTGTAACATTATTAAATGCCTGGGCACCCGAGGTAATGGCCTGGTTTACGCCCCCATTAAAATTAATTGTACCACTATTATGCGTGAAGGAGCCACTACTAAACAACCAGTTACCGGCCACATTCATGGTGGCTGCCGGGGCAGTTAAAGCTCCGGCAACGGTAATACTGTTAAAATCTGTAGTACCTGTACCGCCAATGGTTGTGGTACCATCAAAAGTAACTGTGCCGGTGCCGGCACTAAATGTGCCATCATTAGTCCAGTTACCGGCCAGATTTATGGCGTAGGCATTAACACTCACATCCAGGGTTATGGCATTACCAATACTAAGGTTACCATTTACATCCAGCGCATCCCCTAAAGTTTTTGTGCCGGACCCTGACAAAGCCAAGTTAAAGAATGGCTGTCCATTAGAAGTGATGGTCTGAGAAGTACCATCAAAGGTAACTGTGCCGCCACCCGGCACAAAGGTACCGCTGTTTACCCATGAGCCGGCCACATTAATACTTTGGTTAGCCCCTACATCCAGGGTAGAAGAAATTGTTAAGGTACCATTGGCATCCAACGCCCCTTGTAAAGTCTTGGTGCCCGTACCGGCAAAGGTTACATTATTAAAGGGTTGCCCCGCAGGGTTAATATTTTGGTTAGCGCCATTAAAGGTTATGGTTCCATTATTCGGGGTAAATACCCCCTGATTATCCCATGTGCCCGCTACATTTAAGTTGGCATTGGGGGCGCTCACCGTAGTACCCGCAGCAATGGTAAGGTTGCCAAATTGGGTGCCGCCTATGGAGGTGCCCCCCATGGTAAGGGTACCGGCCGATGATAAGGTAACTGTATTCCCGGAACCAATGGTAAACGTACCGCCATTGGCCGTCCAGTTGGCCCCGGCTACTTCAAAATTGTTCGCCCCGGCATCTAAAGTGCCACTGGTTAAGATT